>NZ_JBFBCF010000010.1:0-159892 GCF_040683035.1 Streptosporangium sp. NPDC051022
ACGTCCAGCCGGGCATCATCCACGGCAGCACGGAGATCCCGGCGCCGGGCGTGTCGACCGTCAAGAACGTCACCGCCACTCCGGCGCTGCTGGTTCCGTCCGCTAGTCGTTCCAGACGGCGGCCGGGCCCGTGCCGGGCGACCAGACGAGCAGGCCCAGGCACATCTCGTCGCTGGTGCCCTCGCCCCAGACGACGTACCGCGGCGGCAGGTCGCGCAGCGCGGGCAGCAGCCTGCGCAGGCCCGCGTCGTGCGTGCAGGTCACCCGGAAGGTGTCGCCCGCCTTGACGGCGACGGGCTTGGCGAGCGGGCGGATGGCCTGATCGTCGAAGTTGTAGGACGGGATGTCGAGCAGAGTCTTGGCGCCCGGCTTGCCGGGGTTGAGTTCGATTTTGATCGAGCGTCCGAGCAGGTGCATGTGCCCTGCGGTGGCGTATATCGTGCCGCCCTGCCCGGTCCGCTGGTCGCAGTGCTGGGTGGGGCCGGCGGACGGCGGCCTGGACGCGCCGCAGTACTGGCCGAGTTCGGTCACGCTCTGCCTGGCCTGCTCGCCGAACCGCTTGGCGACGTCGTCGATCGCGGCCGCGCGGTCGCACAGCGGCCCGGACTCCTCGGCCGTGCAGGGCAGCTCGACGGGCGCGGCCAGCTCTCCGGTCTGCAGCGGCGTGAGGTGGGTTCCGCCGTCGGCCAGGCGCAGCCGGATGCCCGACCGGTCGGTACCGCCCGGCTTACCGCCGGTGGCGAGCAGGTTGTAGTGCACCTGCATGATCAGCCGGCTGCCCGCGGGCATCGGGTAGCCGACCTTCTGGGTGAGCAGCGTCTCGTTGGCGCCCGGGGCCCAGTGGCCGACCCAGGCGCCGCCCTCGATGCCCGCGTCGCCGAAGCAGGTCCATCCTTCGCTCGGCGTGCGTTCGTCGAGCTCCCGGGCCGCCTTCACCTCCTCCGGGCCGATCCGGAAGAGGATCGCGTGGTGGACGAGGTCGGTGTTCTGGGGCAGGAACTGGCTGCCGGTCAGGAAGGCGGGCTCGGTCAGCCCCGGATCGACCAGGAAGCAGCGATACTCGTCGGTCGCCCCCTCGGGAGCGGCCGGCGCGTACGGCTGGGGCAGCGTCAGGCTCACGAATCGTTCCGAGGCGCGCAGCGGAGCCGGGGGCGGCGGCGAGGCCACCTCCCCGTGGAGGCCGTGGTTCCCGTGGCCCCCCTGCGTTCCGGCGGTCGTCGCGCTCGGGCTCTGGCTCGCGTTCGAACCCGGGCCCGGCGAGAGCGTGCTCGTGCCCTCGTGGTGCGAGGCGGCCGGGCGATCCCCGGCGGCGCACGAGGTGACGAGAAGGGCGGCGGCGAGTGCGATGGCCGCCCCGCCCAGACGTCGCGCCGCCCTGACCGCGTGTTGCATCACTGCCCCTTGATGTTCGAGCGTCCGTCCCGCCGGCTCCGGTGTGCGCCGGGGGAGGGGACTCCGCGGAGTCGCCCCGTTCAAGGGTCTTCGCTCCGCTGTGGATCTTCATCGGTCGCAGGGGCGAACATGCTCATCCGAGCGGCCGAGAACGATCTACACCGGGAGTCGCAGCCGAGCCCGCCGGACTCTCCACCCTGCGGACCGCCCGGCGGACCGCGGTATCAGGGGAACGCGCGGGGGCCTGCGGTTCCGGAGGGGGAGAGCCTCAGGGAGACGCCTCGTGACCCTCGGCGCGTGGCGCGCCGACGAGCCCGGTCCGGGGCCGCACCGCTTCGTCGCGGGCGAAGGGACGCGGGGAGGGGCAGGGGGAGGGATAGGGGGAGGGGGGCGGTCAGCCGAAGGCGGCGAGCCCGCGCTCCTCGGGCGACAGCAGCAGCACCTCGAGCGCCCTGGCGCAGGCCCGGGCGTGCATGGCGAACCAGCCGATCCGCGCGTCGGTGATGACCGCCGGTGTGGACCGTACGGCCAGCGCGTAGCGGACCCGCTCCGCCCGGTCCAGGACCGGCACCGCGAGGGTCCTGACCCCGTGGAAGGACTCGCCGTCGTTGAGGGCGTAGCCCGTCCTGCGGACCCGTTCCGTCTCGGCCCGCAGGTCGTCGAGATCGACGATGGTGCGCTCGGTCTGCGGGCGCAGGGGCGCGAGCGCGGCGGGGTCCTCCTCGCCGGGAGGGGCCCAGGCGAGCAGGACCTTTCCGAGCGCGGTCGAGTGCAGCGGCCTGCGCAGCCCGGTCCCGCTCTCGGGGTCGACCGAGCCGCCGATCAGGATCACCGCGTGCCGGCCGTTGCGGATCGCCAGGTCCACGGTCGCGGAGGTGACACGGGCGAGCTGGCCGAGCTCGGGCGCCACCCGGTGCAGGCCCCGCTGGTGGAAGGAGAGCCGGCCCAGCTCCGTCATCGACGGCCCGAGACGGTATCGCGCCGTCCGGGCGTCCTGCTCCAGGAAGCCGCCGGAGACCAGGGCGCGGGCCAGCCGGTGCGCGGTCGAGGTGGACAGCCCGGTCCTGCGGGAGAGGTCGGAGGCGCTCAGCGTGGGGCCTCCGTCCTGGAAGGAGGCCAGCACGTTCATGGCCCGCTGTACGGCCTGCGCGCCGGCCGGTGTGCGGTCGTTGTCCATTTTCCCACTTTATAGGAATCTCGTGTTTTCAGGTAGGAATACTTCCAAATGATCGGCCTTCTTTCCGCGGGGCCGGGTCCCGCATCATGGGATGCGGTTGATATTTCCTATCGACTTGATGGCAAACTGTGCCGCGTAACGTCCGGGGGGTTCGCGTCGACGTACTCGCCGGGTGGTTCTCCGCATCCGTTGGGTGGCCTAGGTCACGTTTCCGCACCCACAGCCCGCTATATGGCGAAGTTATGGAATTTCGTGGGGTACTCCCCACGCCGCCTCGGTGTCAGCTTTGGTCCAGCCCAACAGTCAGGGCTCCTTGCATCCCTCTAACCCCCCAAGGGACACCGAGAGGAGTCACCCCGCGTGAATCCCAAGGTCAAACTGGGCGCGGTTGCCATGCTGGCGGTCGCAGCCATGACCACTACGTCGATCGTGAGCGCCACGAGCGCCACAGCGGCACCGGCGAAGACCGGGGGCCGCACTATAACCGCGGACGCACTCGGCTTCACCCGTCCGAGCCCCGAGGGCCAGAAGCGTGCCGTCGCGCTCGCCGACAAGGCCATCGCCGCTCAGGACGGCAACATCGCCAAGAGCGAGGACGACGTCTTCGCCCTGGACAAGGCGACCGCGGTCGGTGGTGCGCAGTACCTCACCTACAACCGCACCTACCGTGGTGTACCGGTCTACGGCGGTGACGTCATCGTCGCCACCGACGGCGCGGGCCTGAAGGTCGCGAGCCTGGAGACCACGCAGAAGGCCGAGCTGAGCCTGGACACCAAGCCCTCGGTGTCGGCGAGCAAGGCCGCGAGCAAGGCTCGCACCCTGGTGGCCAAGGTCGACAGCGTCAGCACGCCCAAGCTGGTCGTGCACGCCCTGGCCGAGTCGGGCGCGCCCCGTCTGGCCTGGGAAGTCGTCGTCAGCGGCAGCTCCAAGACCGCCCCGAGCGTCCAGCACGTCTACGTCGACGCGCTGAACGGCTCGATCCTGAGCAACTGGGACGCGGTCCGGATGGGCACCGGCCAGGGCTTCTACAACGGCAACGTCACCATCACCACCAGCTCCGGCTACACGATGCGGGACGGCACCCGCAGCGGCCTGGCGTGTGGTGGCCAGAACGGCTCGGCCTACACCAAGAGCACCGACTCCTGGGGCAACGGCCAGGGAACCAACCTTGAGACCGCCTGTGTCGACGCGTACTACGCGGCACAGAAGGAATGGGACATGCTCAAGGACTGGTTCAACTACAACGGCTTCAACGGCCGTGGTACCGGTTACCCGGCGCGGGTCGGCCTGAACGACGTCAACGCGTTCTGGAACGGCTCGTACACCAACTTCGGGCACAACCAGGCCAACAACCAGCAGGCCACCCCGATGGACGTCGTGGGCCACGAGTACGGCCACGCCATCTACCAGTTCGCCGGTTCCGGCGGCGGTGGCAGCAGCAACGAGGACGGCGGTCTCAACGAGTCCACCGGTGACATCTTCGGCGCGCTGCTCGAGCACTACGCCAACAACCCGAACGACCCGCCGGACTACCAGGTCGGCGAGGAGGTCAACCTGGTCGGGCAGGGCCCGATCCGGTACATGTACAACCCCTCGCAGCACAGCGGCGACCCGAACTGCTACAGCTCCTCGATCCCCAACACCGAGGTGCACGCCGCGGCCGGCCCGCAGAACCACTGGTTCTACCTGGTCGCCGAGGGCACCAACCCCGGTGGCGGCAAGCCGACCAGCCCGGTCTGCTCCGGCCCGTCGAGCCTGACCGGCATCGGCATCCAGAAGGCCGGCCAGATCTACCTGGCCTCGCTGCAGCTGCGCGGTGCGGGCAACCGGACCCACGCCCAGGCCCGCTCCCAGACGCTGACCGCCGCCAAGCAGCAGTTCCCCAACAGCTGCACCGAGTTCAACGCGGTCAAGGCCGCCTGGACCGCGGTGAACGTCCCGGCCGGTTCCAACGAGGCCACCTGCACCATCTCGAACCCGAACGACTACTCGATCGCGGTGAACCCGACCGCGGGCACCGTCCAGGCGGGCTCGTCCGTCACGGCGACCGTCAACGCCTCGCTCGTCAGCGGTAACGCGCAGAGCGTCTCGCTGACCGCCACCGGCGCCCCCTCCGGCGCCACCGTGAGCTTCAGCCCGGCCAGCATCAACACCGGCCAGTCGTCCACGGTGACCATCAACACCACGGCGAACACGCCGTCGGGCACCTACACCATCAACATCAACGGCTCGGCCGCCTCCGGCAGCCGCTCCACCGCCTACAAGCTGACCGTCACCGGCGGCGGGCAGGGCCAGGACGACTTCTCCGTCTCGGTGAACCCGTCCTCCGCCACGGTCGCCCCGGGTGGGTCGACCAACGCGACCCTGGCCACCGCGGTCACCTCCGGTAACGCGCAGAGCGTCTCGCTGAGCGCCTCCGGCGCCCCGGCGGGCGCCACCGTGAGCTTCAGCCCGGCCAGCGTCACCGCCGGTCAGTCGTCCACGGTGTCCATCGCCACCTCCTCCAGCACCCCCGCCGGTACCTACACCATCACCCTCACCGGTGCGGGCACCTCCGCCACCCACGGCACCAGCTTCACGCTGACCGTGAGCGGCGGCCAGGGCACCACCACCTGGCAGGAGTGGAAGCAGTACAGCGCCGGTGACACCGTCTCCTACAACGGCGTCAACTACCGCTGCCTCCAGGGCCACACCTCCCTGCCCGGCTGGGAGCCGCCGAACGTCCCGGCGCTCTGGCAGCGGCTCTAACAACGAACAAAAGGTCTGACCGGGTTCTCTGAACCCCAACGACCAGGTACGGCGGGCGGGCATGGCCGCCCGCCGTACCTTTTTCGCGTCACCCGGCTGAAACACCTCGTAAACAAGTCCGGCGGTCCCGTCAGAAGACGGGACCGCCGGACTTGTTTTTCGGAAAGGGAAGATTTCCGCTTTTTTCATATGGGGTTTTCTTAGATGAGGGATCTGCCTCGCATGAGCCTGTTCCTGGCGGCGGTGATCTCCGCCGCGGGCTCCTCGACCAGGAGCCGCTCGCGCGCGTACAGGCGCAGCCAGTCGGCGATCAGGTAGGTCTGCGAGGGCCAGGGTTCGGCGGTGACGACGTGGGCCTCGACGAGCTTGTCGGCGACGCAGCCGGCGAACCGCGCGTCCACGTCGAGCAGCGCCGCCAGGTCGTCGGCGGTGAACTCGCCGCCGGGCAGCACGCCCAGGCGCCGCAGCGTCGCCCACAGCCCGGGGCCGAGCTCGCGCCGGTAGGTGGCCGCGCACACGCGCAGGGACAGGTCGCCGACGGACAGCTCGTCCAGCAGCGACTGCTCGTCGGCGAGCCGGTCGGCGAACGCGGACAGCCCGGTGTGCCGCTGGGCCGCCAGCCGCGCCCCCGCGATGCGGACGGCGAGCGGCAGGTTGCCGCACGCGTCGACCATGCGCCGGGCCGCCTTCGGGTCGGCGTCGACGCGCTCGGTGCCGGCGATGCGCCTGAGCAGCTCCACCCCCTCGTCGGGGGTGAAACCCTCCAGGTCCACGTGGTGTGCCGACTCCAGCGCGCTCAGCCGCCGCCTGCTCGTGATCAGGACGCCGTTGTCCCCGGCGCCGGGCAGCAGCGGCCGGATCTGCGCCTCCGTCGACGCCTCGTCGAAGATGAGCAGGATGCGGCGCTCGGCCAGCCAGGCCCGGTAGAGGGCGACGCGCTCACCGGCCCTGCGCGGTGGGTCGCCGTCGAAACCGCAGGTGCGGAGCATCTCGCCCAGGACGTCGGGTACGGAACGCTCCCGGCCGGCGGGCGTGCGCAGCCGTACGAACAGCTGCCCGTCCCTGAAGCGCTCGCGGAGCAGGTGGGCGACGTGTACGGCGAACGCCGTCTTCCCCGTTCCGGCGGGCCCCGAGATCGCCACCGGCGGACCGTTCCGGCCGCTCCGGAACATGTCCAGGACGTCCTGGGCCGCCTCCTTCCTGCCGGTGAAGTCCGCCAGGTCGCGGGGGAGCTGGCTGAGGTGGGCGATCACGTCGTGGCCGCTCTGCGGAGCCGGATAGGCGCCGCCCAGGGACGGCCCGCCCAGCAGGGCGCCGGATCCCGGAGCCTGGACCAGCGACACCCTGCTCCTGGCCGGCTGGACCAGCGGCACCCCGCTGCCGAAGGGCCCGTCCAGGGACGGGTCGCCGGCCAGGATCGCCCGGTAGAGCCGTTCGAGGACCGGGCTGGGCTGCAGGCCGAGCTCCCGGGCGAGCGTCTGGCGCATGTTCTCGTACTCGGCGAGGGCCTCCGCCTGACGGCCGCAGCGGAACAGCGCGATCATCTGCGCGCTGCGCAGCCGTTCGCGCAGCGGGTGCCGCCGGACGTTCTCCTCGAGCGACCCGATGAGGTCGGTGTGCTGGCCGAGGGCCAGCTTGGCCTCCGCCCAGTCCTCGTAGACGGACATGCGCTCGCTGTGCAGCCTGGAGAGCTCGTCGCTGATGAGCGGCACGTGTGCCATGTCGGGCAGCGGGTCGCCCCGCCAGAGCTTCAGTGCGTCGTGGAGGGGGCCGACGGCCTTGGCGATCTCACGGTCGCGGAGGTACTGCCGTCCCCTGCGGGCCAGGGTCTCGTAGCACAGGATGTCCAGCTGGTGGGGGCCGAGCTGCAGCTGGTAGCCGGGAGGCCGGTAGGTGAGCCGGTGGCGGTGCGCGGCCCCGAGCACGTTCTTGCGCAGCGCGGAGACGTAGACCTGCACGTTCTTGAGCGCGGTGCGGGGCGGTTCCTCGCTCCACGCCGCCGTGCTCAGCTGGTCGACCGGGACGATCCTGTTGGCGTGACAGAGCAACAGGGACAACAGCACGCGTTGTTTGAACGGTCCCAGTGGGACGAGGTCACCGTTACGGTAGGCCTCAAGCGGGCCGAGCATGGCGAAAGTGGTCTCTTCCGCCTCTACCTCCTCGGGCAACGCGGTTACGCCCACGGGGGATTCTCCATCGGTTACTCAGACGGCTGCGGAAGACCAACCAGGGCCACCGGTAAATCATTGAATTGTCATGATATCGAACCATATCTCGTAGTAAATGGGTGATGTCTGCCTGAAATGGTCAGCTCTTATTGTCTACTAGAAGCTCGTGCAGGGAACGGATGAGCCGTAATCCCGCTTGACGTCGTCCGTTATCGCCGTCGGCCAGGGCGGAGACGATGGAGACCAGGTCGCCGAACTCGGCGCCGGCGTCGTCGAGGACCCGCCGCGCGTGACGGTTGCGCTGCACGATCCGCAGCGCGACCGAGGCCTGCGAGGCGAAGAGGGTCAGCACCGTCAGTTCGTCGATGGCGCTTCGCGCCCACGGCTCGGGGTCCAGCACCTCCAGCACCCCCAGCGCCTCGTCCTCGTGGATGAGCGGCACGGCCATCAGCGCCCTCGGGACGTACGCGGTCGACTCGGCGATGTCGCGGGCGAACACGGTGCTCGTCGACAGGTCGTCCACGATGAGCGCGTCCCTGGCGTTCAGCACCCACCCGGCGATTCCCCGGGTCGCCGGGAACCGCCGCCCCACCAGGAAGGACTCCCCCTCCCCGGAGACCGCCTCGAAGACGAGATCCCCGTGCTCCTCGTTCACCAGGAAGATGGAGCTGGCGCTCGCCCCGAAGATCACGCGTGCGGTGTCGACGATCGACTGCAGGAGAACACGGTGGTCGTGGTCGGCCCCCACGACCGCGGTCGAGACGGCCGCGACGATCTCACTGTTGGCGTTCATCACTCTTCTTTCACGTTGCCTGACGTCAGATACAGGACGTTCTTCACCTGGAAGGGAGTCAGCCCCGGATGTTTGCTCAGGATCAGCGCGCAGTACCCCGCCACGTGCGGTGTGGCGAAACTGTTCCCCGTGCACCGGGTACGGCCGCCGCCGGGCCAGGCCACCTCCACGTCGGAACCGTGGGCGAAGAACTCGACGGGGGGCCTGGGGTTGTAGAGGATCAGGCCGGGGTCCTCCTCGGCGTGGCTGCCGACGGAGATCACCGAGGAGAACCGCCACGGGAAGCTCTCGACCGGCAGGTTGTGGGCCGAGGCCACCAGCACGGTTCCCCGGAAGTAGGCGAGGTCGCCGAGCTCGCGCAGCGGCTCGGCCAGATGCTTCCTGCGGGTCGACAGGCTCAGGTTCACCACGTCGAACCCCTGCTCGATCGCCCACCGGAGACCGGTGACGAACGCGTCGCCCGTCCCGGAGAACCCCGCCCCCAGAACCTGGACGCTGTGCAGCTCGCACTCGGGGGCGATCGAGCGGATGATGCCCGCGCAGGCGGTCCCGTGCCCGCAGCTGTCGCCGGGCTCGCTCTCCACGACGACGCTCCTGCCGTCCGCGTCCGCCGTCACGGCGTAGGACCCGTCGATCCGGCCGACCATCGGATGGTCGGCCTCGACCCCGCTGTCCACGACGCAGACACGGACACCGCGCCCGGTCGCCCCCCGCCACGCCCACTCCGCGGTGACGCCGGAGTGGCCCGTGGCGGAGACGGCGATGTCGTCCTCCCGGCCGAGCCGCCAGGTGAGCGGCTGCTGGGCGGTCATCGGCGGCCCGCCAGGGTCATGGCCCGGCTCCGGCCGATGAGATGCCCCTTGGCGGCGAACTCCGCCGCGGCGTCGCGCGCGGCCGACCTGCCCTCGTCGTGCGCGCCCAGGGCGATGAGCCCCTGGGCGTTGCCGAGCAGCACCGTGGCGAGGCAGATGGGGGAGTCGGTCTCACCCGCCTCGCGCAGCGCCTGGTCCATGAGCTCACGTGAGGTTTCCTCCGCTCCTCGAAGGGCCAGCACCCGCGCCTGGATGGCGTGGAGCTCGGCGGTGTTCATGGGGGCGATCTCCGCCCCCTCCAGTGCCGCGTCCGCCAGCCGGGAGGCCCCGGCGACGTCCCCCCGGTGCAGCAGCGTCCGTGCCAGGTCGCGTGAGGCGGTCACCAGCAGCTGGCCGTCGCCCAGCTCGCCTGCCCTGGCGTGGGCCCGGCGCAGCAGTTCCTCCGCCGCGTCCCAGCGGCCCGCGAGCGATTCGACCGAGGCGGAGAAGATGGGCGTGAACGCGCCCGCGTAGGCGTGGCGCAGGTCGGCGAAGACCTGTTCCGCCGCCTTCAGGATCGCCCTGGCCTCGTCGAACCTGCCCCGCATGGCCAGCAGTTCGGCCAGCGGGCAGCCGACGACGGCGCGTACCGTCCCCCGGTCCCTGCCGTGCGCCGTCATCAGCGTCCGGCACTCGGAGATGGCGGCCGGGGCCGGTTCCGGGCCCAGCCAGAGAGAGACGGCGAGGTTGCCCAGGATGGCGGCCCGCTCCAGCTCGGCGTCCGAGCGGACGGCGTATCCCAGCGCCCGCCGCAGCATCCTCCCGGTCTCGGCGAACCTGCCGCGTCCCTGCGCCTCCTGGGCCACCATCGTCCAGGCCCTGGCCAGCCCCAGATCGTCTCCCGCCTCCTCGAAGACCGGGACGGCCCGCCGTGCGACCTCGAACGACCGGGAGGGGTCGAAGTGGGTGAGATAGAGCGAGGCGTGCGCGGCGACCAGCCGGTCCGCGCCGTCCCTGGCCCGCTCCAGCACCTCGGTCAGCAGCCGTCGTCCCCGCTCGACCTCGCCCAGGGTGATCTGCGCCTCGGCGACGCGCTCGCTCACCTCCAGCCACCCGGGGGAGCCGGGAGCGAGCAGGTCCGCGCCCCGGCTGAGCAGGTTCTCCGCCCGGGACAGGTCGCTCCTGCGCAGCGCCACGGTGCCGGCGCCCACGATGCGGGCGACCGCCCCGTCGCGGAGCCGTACGGTGTGCTCGTCGGGAGGTCCCAGATCGGCGCGGTGCCGGTAGGCCTGCTCCAGGTGCGTCCCGACGGTCTCGTCGCCGCCGCCGGTCGCGGCCAGCCAGTCGGCGAACCGCTCGTGGAGCTCGGCACGCCGCCGCTTGGCCATGCTCCCGTACACCACCTCCTGGATGAGGGCGCCGGAGAAGCGGAACGTCGCCTCGGCGCGGCGCTCGACGAAGCATTTGCGCCCGAGTTCCTCCAGCAGCGTGCCCAGCTCGCCGTACTCGCAGATGGCGCAGAGCTGGTCCACGGTGAAGTCCCTGCCGACCACCGCGGCGCACTCCAGCACCGACCTGGCGCCCGGGCCGAGACCGTCGACCCGGGCCGCGATGAGGGAGTGCACGGTCAGCGGCAGGCTGTGCGGCTCCCCGCCGTCACGCAGCATGGCCACCAGCTGCTCCAGGTACAGGGGGTTGCCCTCGGCCCGCTCGGCGATCCGCTCGACGAGCGCGGTGTCGTGCGGCATCACCTCGACCAACTCGGAGATGAGGAGCCTGGAATCGGCGGGACCCAGCCGGGGAAGGGCGAGCCGGGAGCCGGGCAGCCAGTCGGGCAGCCGGTCGAAGAGCTCCGGCCGGGTCACGCACAGCACCATCACCGGCGAGTCGCGCAGTTCCTCCGCCAGGTCGTCGAGCAGTTCGAAGACGGCGCGGCCCGCCCAGTGCACGTCGTCGAGCACGACCAGCACACCCGCCGACCGCCCCAGCTCGCGCAGCAGGCCGCGCAGCGCCCAGGAGGTCTCCTGGAGCGAGGGGTTCGGCGTGCCGTCCCGCAGCAGCCCGGCGCGGAGCACCGCCAGCACCTCCGGATCCGGCGTGCCGACCGTCACCAGCTCCCGTATCGCGTCGGCGACCCCGAGCAGGGTGCCGCCCGCGCCGTACGGCCTGCAGCGTCCCGAGCCGACGAGGACGCCGCGCTCGCTCGCCCGCCCGGCCCACAGCCGGGCCAGCCGGGTCTTGCCGATCCCGGCCTCCCCGTGCAGGGTGACGATCCGGCAGCGGCGCAGCCGGACGACCTCGTCCAGGGCGAGGTCGAGGTCGCGCAGTGGCTCCAGCCTGTCGACGAACGGGACGTCGAAGCGCCGGGCGACCGCGGGGTCGTCGGAGCGCATCGAGACCAGCCGCCACGCGGTGACGGGGAGCCGCTTGCCCCGCAGCTCAAGCGGCCCGACCTCCATGCCCAGCGCGGAGGGGCCGACCAGCCGCCAGGTCTCCGGGCCGAGCAGGATCTCTCCCGGCCCCGCGAACTGCTGCAGCCTGGCGGCGGTGTTCACCACCTCGCCCGCCACCAGGGCCTGGTCGCCGTAGGCGTGCCCCGACGCGACGACCTCGCCGGTGTTGACCCCGATGCGGACCTTGAGGCGGATGCCGAGGGTCCGCTCGAGGTCGTCGTTCAGGCCGTCGAGCGCCGAGCGCATGTCCACCGCCGCGCGCGCGGCGCGCAGCGCGTCGTCCTCGTGGAGCTCGGGCACACCGAAGACGGCCATGACGGCGTCGCCGATGAACTTCTCCACGGTTCCGCCGTGCCAGGCCAGCTGGTCGCGCATCAGCGCGAAGTAGCGGATCAGGACGGCGCGCAGCGACTCGGGGTCCAGGCGCTCGCTCAGCGCGGTCGACTCGGCCAGGTCGCAGAAGACCACCGTGACGATCTTGCGCGCCTCCGCGGGCGCCTCGGCGGCCAGCCGGGTACCGCACGACGGGCAGAACCTGGGGCGTCCCGGTGACGCGGCCAGGCAGGAGGGGCATCGCATGAAGGTGTTCCCCGATCAGAACAGCAGACCGCCGACTATGTGGGCCTCGACCTCCGGATCGTTCTCCTGGAGTTGCCGCTGTATGGAGATGAGGAGGGTGACCTCCTCCTCGCTCAGCGAGCCGATGATCTCCCGCTGCTCGGCGCCGACGAAGGTCAGGTCGATCCCCGCCGTGGTCAGCTCGTGAAGAGGGTCAAAGGCCATCGTTCCTCCTGGGGTGGCCGAGTGATACGAGCTCGCTGTACGGCGGGCAGCCGTACCGTCTGGCGAATCCGGTGCCGCCCCCGGCCAGCTGCATGTCGCGGACCTGCCGCTCCAGGAAGACGGAGACGGGGGACGGGGGGAGAGAGGGGGCGTCCAGCTCGCGGCAGGTTTCGCAGTACCCCTTGCCCGCCCCCCTGCCCGTGGCGCCGGCCAGCCGCAGCGGGCCGTACGTTCTGATGGCGCGCAGCGCGCCGGAGCCCAGGCAGCGCTCGCGGATCACGTCCCAGCCGTCGTGGCCGGCGTGTCCCAGGCGCAGGTGGGCGGGGATCGGGCGATGGTCGATGACGTCCTGGTTGCAGCACGCGGTGATCGTGCCGTCGAAACCGACGACCGGCCAGGCGGCCATCGCGCACGGCAGCGCCCGCGTCTCCGCGCCCGGGGGCGCGGCGGTGGGTGTGGCGGGCGTCATGGCGAGGGCGCGCCCGACGGGCTGCACCCGGCTCACCAGCATCGGCACCCGGTCGCCGAACTCCCGCCTGACCGCCGCGGTGACGTCGCGCAGGTAGGGGTCGTCGGGGCCGGTGCCCGTGATGTGGAAGCTGAGGTCCTTGCCCCGCGCCAGCAGCGTCCGCATGACCGCGAAGACGTTCTCCCTGGGCACCTCCTCCTCGTGGAAGGCGTCCAGGCTCGCGGAGAAGTGGTCGGCCGCCTCGATCGCCTCCTCGATGGCGGGCGGGATCCTCGGCGCGAAGAACATGCCGGAAAGGATCATGGTGCGGCTGCCGTTCCGGGCGGCCGTCTCGGCCAGGGCGCGGACCAGTCTGGGCCGCAGCAGCGGCTCGCCCCCGGTGAGCATGACCAGGTCGGGCCGGTCGTGCGGGGTGAAGGTCCCGGCGAAGCGCAGGAAGACCTCCCCGGGATGCTCCGGGCCGGTCGGCAGGGAGTCGGTCGAGCAGTGGCGGCAGCGCAGCGGGCAGCGCCGGGTGATCGCCATGAGCACCGCGGCGGCGGGCACGGGGCGCAGCGCCAGGATGTCCATCAGGTGCACGGCGCCGCCTCGACCGGATGCCCGGCCAGCTCGCGGAAGAGCCCGGCGGCGGCGCGCACGGTGTGCAGGGCGCTGACCCCGGCCGCGGCCTGCTGCTCCCTCGTCGGCCGTAGCCCGTCGAACACCCGGTCCAGGTCCTCGCGGTGCCCGGGATCCAGCTCGGCGTGCCGCCACAGCGTGCGGAACGCCGCCCTGGGATAGCCGGTGTTCCGCTCGATGTGCTCCAGCAGCCCCGGAGAGGGGGCGTCGCCTTCCAGTACCGCGATGTATCCGAGCAGGGCGACGGGATGGTGGTGCAGGATCCAGTAGTACTGCGCCCCGACGAGCTCGGCCACCGACGGGGGCGGCGTACGGCCGAGCAACCGCTCGGCGGCCGGGTCGATCAGCGCCAGATCCTCCCGCAGCCAGTCGTCGTGGCCCGCCTCCTCCTCGGCGTGCCGGTCCAGGTAACCGGCCAGCCGGAACTCGCCCAGCTCCGCGCACCTGGCGGAGGCGGTCCGCAGCAACGGCACCGACGCCCTGACGACCATGTGGACCGCGCACAGGTAATCGCGGTAGCGCGGGCGCGGATCGGGGGCACGCCACAGCAGACCGCCCGCGTTCCGCAGAGCGTGGCCTGCCAGGCCGATCTTCGCCCGCAGGACGGTGCTGGGGGGTGTCATCTGGCTCCTTGTCGTCTCAACGAAAGTGTCCGGGTGACCGGTTGGATATCGGTTGAATCCCGGTATGTAAGCAGTTGGTGTCACCTATCGGACGCCGTCTCTAACCGGATTCCAACCGTGATCAAAGCGCGGCTTAACCGGGCGCTCACACAATGAGCCCCACGCGCCGAAAGGGGTCCGGAACATGACGGATGTCGCGGTGGATACCAGCGAACTACGCAAGACTTACGTGACGTCGTCCGGGGTGACCGAAGCGGTCGCCGGGCTCACGCTGCGGGTCGGGAGGGGCGAGCTGTTCGGCCTCCTCGGGCCGAACGGCGCGGGCAAGACGACGACCATGGGAATGCTCACCACCAGGATCGCCCCGACCTCGGGGACCGCCGCGGTCGCGGGGGCGGACGTGGTCGGCGATCCCATAGCGGTCAGACGCTCGATAGGCGTCGTACCGCAGTACAACAACCTGGACCGGCAGCTGACCGCGCTGGAGAACCTGGAGTTCAGCGGGCGCTACGCGGGGCTGACCGCCAAGGCCGCCCGGCGGAGGGCCCTCGAACTGCTGGAGCTGTTCAGCATGGAGTCCCGCGCCGGAGCGAAGATCAACGAGATGTCGGGCGGCCAGGCGCAGCGCGTGATGCTCGCCCGGGCGCTGATGCGCCGCCCGGACATCCTCTTCCTCGACGAGCCCACCTCGGGCCTGGACCCGCAGACCCGGGTGAACCTCTGGGACATCCTGCGGCGGATGCGCGCCGACGGGCAGACGATCGTGCTGTCGACCCATTACATGGAGGAGGCCGAGTCGCTCTGCGACAGGATCGCGATCGTCGACCACGGCACGCTCCTGGCCTGCGACACGCTCGACGCGCTGAAGGCCTCCACCGACCTGGAGACGGTGCTGACCCTCACCTACGAGACCGACGCCGACGCCGAAAAGATCATCGCGCAGGTCAAGGAGCTGGCCGGCGTCACGAACGCGGAGGCGTCGGGGGAGAACCTGCGCGTCTTCACCCTGACGCCCGACGGGGTGCTCGCCGCGCTGGTGCGGGTGGGGCAGGACGCCGGGCTCGCACTGGCCGACGTCCGGATCGTCCGTCCCAGCCTCGAAACCGTTTTCCTCAACCTGACCGGGCGGGAGTACCGAGAATGACGGCACCGACCATCGCGGCACCCGGCGCGTTCCGCGGGTACACGCACACCTTCACCGCGATGCTGGCCCGGGACATGCGGGTGATGCGGCGGGAGCTGTTCTCCTTCATGGCCCGCACCGTGCTCCAGCCGGTCCTGTTCATCTTCGTCTTCGCCGTCGTGCTGCCGAAGATCGGGTTCGGCGGGGGCCAGTCGTTCGACGCCGGAGCGCGGGCGCAGACGTTCAGCACGATCCTGGTCCCCGGCCTGGTCGCCTCGGGCATGGTGATGCAGGGCATCTTCGCCGTGACGACCCCGCTGGTGATGGAGCTGTCCTACACCAGGGAGATCGACGACAGGGTGCTCGCCCCCGTCCCCGTCTGGATCGTCGGCGTCGAGAAGATCGTCTCCGGTGCGATCCAGTCGCTGGTCGCCGCCCTGGTCGTCTTCCTCGCCGTGCTGTTCGTGCACGGTCCCGGCGAGGCCCCGGAGATCGGCTTCGAACGCTGGCCGCTGCTGGTCGCCGTGCTCGTGCTGTCGGCCCTGCTGACCGCGGCCCTCGGCCTGTTCGTCGGGACCGTGCTGCCGCCCCACCAGCTCAGCACCATGTTCGCGATCTTCATCGTCCCGCTCATGATGCTCGGCTGCGTCTACTACCCGTGGGCCGCGCTCGCGCCGCTGCCCTGGCTGCAGACGGCCGTCCTGGCCAACCCGCTCGTCTACGTGAGCGAGGGACTCCGGGGTGCGCTGAGCCCGGCGGTGCCTCACATGTCCGAGGTGGTGGTGCTCGCCGTACTGGGCGGGGCGACGCTGGCGGTGGGCGCGCTCGCGATGTGGTCCTTCCTGCGCCGCCTGGTGGGTTAGGCATGGGCGACGGATCGCCCGGGAACTGGACCGGCTGGACCGGCGACCTCGTCGGACGCGACACCGAACTCGCGGGACTGCGCGACCTCCTCGGCTCCGGCAGGCTCGTCACGCTGACCGGCGCGCCGGGGGTCGGCAAGACCCGCCTCGCGCACGCCTACGCCCGCGCGTGGGCCGCGGCCTACCCGGGCGGGATGTGGCTGCGCGACCTGGCCGCGGGCGGCGAGGGCCTGCGGCACGTCGCCCCCGGCACGGGCCCGGCGCTGCTCGTCCTCGACACGTGCGAACGCTTCGCCGAGGAGTGCGCCCTGGTCGTGCCCGAACTGCTCGGCACCCACCCCGCGCTCGGCGTGCTCGCCACCAGCAGGGAGCCCATCGGCGTTCCCGGCGAGGTGACCTGCCGCCTCGCGCCCCTGGCGCTGCCGCAGGCCGCCCGCCTGTTCACCGAGCGCGCCGCCGCGCGCGGCCGGCCGGCGACCCCGGAGACCCCGGAGACCGGGGCCGCGATCGAGGAGATCTGCCGCCGTCTCGACGGTCTCCCGCTGGCCGTCGAGCTGGCCGCGGCCCGCGCGGTCATGCTGTCGCCCTGGCAGATAGCCGAGCGGCTCGCCGACCCGTTCCGGCTGCTGTCCGGCGGCAGCCGGACGGCCCCCGCCAGGCACAGGTCACTGGAGGCGGCCATCGCCTGGAGTCACGAGCAGCTGCCGGACGACGAGCGGCTGCTGCTGCGCAGGCTCGCCGTGTTCGAGGACGGGTTCGTCATCGACGACGTCGAGGAGGTCTGCGCGGGCGGCGCGATCCCGCCGGACGCCGTTCTCGACCTGCTGTCGCGGCTGGTGATCAGGTCGCTCGTCGAGTGCGAGACCACCGGCGCCGTCACCCGATACCGGCTGCTGCGGATCGTCCGGGGTTACGTCCGCTGCGGGCAGCGCGCCGACGGAACCCCCGCGAACGGCACCCCCGCGGACGGCACGGAGGACGACGCCGCGGCGGTACGGCTGCGCCACGCCGAGCACTACACGGCGCTGGCCGAGTGCGCGGCGCGGGCCGTCACCACGGGTACCGCGGCGCAGCACTTCGAGCGGGTCGAGGCCGGTTACGCCAACATGCGCGCGGTGCTGCGCTGGTGCACCTCGGGAGGCGGCCCGCCCACGATCGGGGCACGCCTGGCCGGTGCGCTCGAGACGTACTGGATCGTGCGGGGACGGCTGCGCGAGGGGCGCGGCTGGCTCACCTCGCTCACGGCCGCCGCTGGCGGCGTGGCCCCGGGGCAGGCGCTGGCCGGGGCGACGCTGAGCGCGGCCGTCCTGTCCTGCGCGCTGGGCGAGTTCGCCGACGCGGCGGCCGCCTGCGAGCGGGCCCTGGAGATGTTCGGGGAACTGCGCGACGAGGCCGGGCGGACACGGGCCCTGGCCGTGCTGGCGAGCCTGAAGACGATGAGCGAGCCCGCCTCGGCCCGCCGCGACCTCACCGAACTCGCGGCCCGCGGCCCGAGGGCGATCGGCCACGCGTGGATCGGCGTCCCCCTCACACTGCTCGGCCAGGCGCGCGTCGCGGCCGGGGACCTCGCGGGAGCCCGTGCGGCCCTGGAACAGTGCGTGGCGATCGGCCGCAGGCACGGCTCCGAGCTGAGCCTGGAGATGGGCCTGCTGACGATGGCGCGGGTGGCCGTCCACCAGGGCGCCTACGACGAGGCGGAGAGCGCGCTGAGCCAGGGCCTGGCCGTCTCGCAGCGGATGGGCGACGTGTGGGGAAGGGCCACGGCGTTCAGGGGCCTGGGGGAGGTGGCCGCCTGCCGCGGCCGGTACGGCCAGGCCAGGCAGCGGCTCGCCGAGGCGGTCGAGGTCGCCCGCGCCGTGGGGTCGCCGCTGCTGCTGGGCGACTGTCTCGACACCCTGGGCAGGGCACTGCTCGACATCGGGGACCACGAGGCGGCCAGGGAGGTCTTCGCCGAGGTCGTCGGGCTGGGGGAGCGCACCGCCCCCCGGCTGACGGCGATGGGGCTCGCCGGACTCGGCGGCGCGATCCTCGGCTCCGGCGGTGCCCGCGCCGCCCTCGCCTTCGCCGAGGAGGCGGTGGCACGCGCACGCGAGAGCGGGGACAGGCCGCTCACCCTGCGCTGCCTGTTCACGCTGGGCAGGGTCACCCGGCGCGGCGATCCGGCCCGCGCCGCGGAGGCGCACCACTCGGCGCTCAAGGCGAGCGCGGACATGGGGCTGCGCGCCCAGATCGCCGACTCCCTCGAAGCGGTCGCCGGGCTCGCGGCCGGGCATCGCCGTCACGAGCACGCGGCACGGCTGTTCGGCGCCGCCCAGGCGCTGCGCGACCTGCTGGGCCTGTCCCGGCCGCCCGCCGCGGCGCCGCAGTACGAGGCCGACCTGTCCGAGGCGCGTGCCGCGCTCGGCGCGGCGGGTTTCTCCGCCGCGTGGGCCGAGGGAGCGGGACTGGAGGTGGACCAGGCCGTCGTCTACGCGGGCCGGGGCAGGGGACCGCGCGGCCAGGGCGTCGGCTGGGCCGCGCTGACCAGGGCCGAGCGCCAGGTGGCGTTGCTCGCCTCCGACGGGCTGACCAACCGGGAGATCGGCGCCAAGCTCTTCGTCTCCCCGCGTACCGTGCAGGCCCACCTGTCCAGCGTGTTCGCCAAGCTCAGCCTGTCCTCGCGTAAGGACCTGGCCCGCGAGTTCGACTCGCGGGCCAGGTCCCTGCGCAGTCATGAGTCACCTCTCTCCGCGCAGCGCGACGACACCGGAGGAGTACAGGATCCTGAAGGCGGCATCGCATTCCTGACGGGCCGGCTCGGTGGCTGAGCCGGCCCGCGTCTTGTCCCGCCACTCGGCCACGGTGATCCCGGGGGCCGCCGCCTCGAAGGCGGCCGCGATCAGCCCGTCCAGCCGGTAGCTCACGGCACCGCCCCCGGGGAACAGGTAACCGTGACGGTCAGGGGTGAGCGCGTCGTAGCCCAGCGTGAAGTCGCGCAGCAGGAGGTGGATCGGGTGGTCGAACCAGTGGATCGCCTCCGGGGTGACGTGCTCGACGAGCACGTCGTCCGCCAGGTTCGGTGGGTCCTGGACGGTCGCGTTCAGCTGGGCCACGACGGCCCTGTCCCAGGCGAGCCCGTCGAGCAGCAGGCGACCCGCCTCGGGAGGAAAACCCGCCTCGATCACCGGCGCGGGATCGGTCCCCGCGCCGAGGTCGAGGCGTTCGGCCCAGGCCGCGACGTCGCAGTCCGGGAGGGCGATGAGACAGCGCAGCAGCGTCGGCGCCGCCTCCTGCAGCGCCTCGATGCGTCCGGCGAACACCATCGCCCGCTGGTAGTCGTCGGTGTCGAATCCCCGTGAGCGTACGACGAGCGGCGGCTGGAAGTCGTAGAACTCGATCCCGTACTCCTCGGCGTACTCGAAGAAGTCGGTTCCGGGGAAGGCCATCAACGGTGCGAAGTGCACCTTCTCCACGCCGCTCGCGTAGGCGAAGCGCACGCTCTGGCGGACTTTCTCCAGGTTGTCGCCCGGCATGCCGATGATGATGTCGGCGGCCAGGGCGTGGTTGTGGTGGCGGCGGATGAGCGAGGCGGCCTGCGCGAACCGTCCGAGGTCGAAGCGGCGCGCGGCCAGCTGGAGCGTGTCCGAGTCCGACGACTGGATGCCCAGGGTGATCACCCGGCACCCGGCGCGGTTCATCGCGCGCACGTAGTCGAGGTCGACGTGCTTGACGTCCGGATAGACGTCCACCACCGTTCCCCGGTTGTGCTCGGCGATGATCTCGAAGATCTCCATCGCCCGGTGCCGGGAGATGCCCAGATGCGCGTCGCACACCCGCAGGTAGGGGATGCGGGCGTCCAGCAGGTAGGCCAGCTCCCGCTCGATCCGGTCCATGGGGAACGCGCGGAGCTTGGGCGCGCTGTACAGGCAGAAGCGGCACTTCTGACGGCAGCCGCGGCCCGTCTCGTAGGCCAGCACCGCGCCCTGCCTGCGCCGCAGGATCGGCTCGATGGGCAGCCTCTCCTCGGTGAAGACCAGCGGGAGCGTGGCCAGGTTCACATCCGGCGGGTCGTCGTTGTGCACCGGCTCCCCGTCGACCCGCCGGGTCAGGCCCTTGACGGCGCCGAGGTCGGCGTCCCTGGCCAGGTGCTCCAGCAGCTCGGCGTAGGTGTCCTCGGCCTCGCCGCGGAGCACCAGGTCCATCCAGGGATACTCGCGCAGCAGGTGGGCGGCCATCCGCCGGGAGTTGGTCTGCGCGCCGCCCCACACGATGCGGCAGTGCGGCAGGTGCCGCCTGACCATCCGCCCCATCCGCACGAACTCATCGTGGTTCCACACGAACGCGGAGAAGGCGATCACGTCCGGCCGGTAGTCGAAGAGCCGGGCCATGAAGGCGTTGTAGTGCCCGAGATAGTCCTCGGTGAGGCTGCCGACGTCCTCGTGGAGCCAGACGCGGTGCTCGACCTCGGAGGGGGAGACCCGCTCGTCCACCACCGCCCTGATCAGCTCGACCCCCAGGGAGAATCCATCGTCGTTGGAGTAGACGAGGACGGCCTTCATCGTCATATGGACCTCCCCAGGGTCACCGTGGCCCGGTTCGCGCGCGCCGGGCCGGCCGCGCTCAGCTCCTCGGCGAGCCGGTCGAAGGCTGCCGTCGCCCGCAGATGCATGTCCCGGTAGACCTGCTCCTCGACCGGCTCCTCGTCGAGGGCCCGTTCCACGATCCGCATCAGGTCCTCGGTCGTGTCCGCGCCCCGGTAGGCCCAGTGCCGGTGCGCCATGCCGAGCTCGACGGCGAGCTCGTGCAGCTTGCTGGTGCCGTTGCGGCGGCTCCAGAACGGGTCGACCGCCACGAACGGTGTACCGCTGCGCAGCGCGAGGATCGCGCTGTGGTAGCGGGAGACCAGCACCAGGTCGCAGCGGGCCAGCGCCTCGGTGAGCTCGTCGGAGCCGGTCGAGCCGAGGGTCCGGTTCCGGGCGCTCGGCACGGAACGGGCGAACCTGGCCCCCGCCTCCTCGTCGCCGTAGATGTTGGGCACCGTGATGAACTCGAGGTCGGCGAAGGCCGCCAGCTCGATGAGCGTCAGGCCCAGCTCGGTGACGAACCCGATCCTGTTGGCGCCCTCGGCGGGATCGGAGGCCTCGGCGAGCACCTGCTCGGGCGGCACGCACAGCGCGGGATCGTGCGGGCACCGTCCGGCGAGGTCGCGGCCGACCAGGTGGGTGACCAGCTGGGCGGTCGGCCCGGGAGCGCCGACGGCGACCCCGATCAGCGGCCTGCGGCGGCGCGGCCGCTCCGCGGGCAGCGGCGGGAGCGCGAAGGACGGATCGGGGACGACGGGCGTCGCCGTGCCCCCGGCGTCCCCGGTGCCCCCGGTCGCCTCGTCCATCCGGCGGGCGGCCCCGGCGCTGCGCACCGTCAGGTGGTCGAGCCGCTCCCTGACCGATCCCAGATAACCGCGCCAGTGGTCCAGCCCCGCGGCCGGGGTGCCGTCCTGCAGCCCGACCCCGTGCCAGGCGACCCACACGTCCGGGTCGAACGCCCAGGGGGCGGGGCCGAGGCAGAACACCTGCATGATCGAGTGCCGGAACGGCGGGCCGCTCCACAGGCCGCCCGCCATCACGACCGCGTCGAACGAGCCCGCCCCGGGCCAGCGCCCGGCGCGGTCGACCCAGAGCGGCACGGGGCCGGCCGCCGCGCTCTCCGCGCCGGCCGCCTCCGTGCCCGCCGTACTCCATGGGCAGAAGTGCGTGAACGACGCGCCCGGCAGGCGGCGCGACAGCTCGGCCTCGGTCACCGCGGCGAGCAGCCGGTCGCCCACGTTCGGCAGGCTGCTCCCCGCCCAGATCGCGATCCGCTGAGACACCCGGCTCATCCTCCGATGGGGGACGGCTGCTGGAGACCGAACTCCTGCCAGCCGCGTCGCTCGGCGTACTCGTTGTAGACACCGCCGCAGTTCGACCGGAGCGGGCAGCCGTCGCAGGGCGGCCCGTACGAGCGCATCTGCGTGTCCATGAACGCGTCGTAGTCGTCGAGGACCTCTCCCTGGTACATCATCCGGATCGAGCGCGTCCCGTCCTCGATGGCGAGGCTCTCGTGCGGGGCGACCACGCACAGCGGGAAACCCTCCAGGGTCAGCCGCGCCGGCGACTCGAGCATCATCTCGATGACGGGGAGCAGGTGCTGCCGCGTCTCGGCGACCGTGGGCGCCTGCATGTCGAGGGCGAAGAAACCGCTGCCGACCGGATGCAGGTTGGAGATGTTGACGTGGTCGACCCCCAGGTCGACGCAGAGGCGGCAGATGTCCATCAGACGACCCATGTTCATCCGGGTGATGACGGTGTTCGTCCGTACGGCGACGCCCGCCCGCTTGGCGTTGCGGATCCCCTCGATGGTCTCGTCGAAGCCGCCGGGGGTCTGGGTCAGGCAGTCCTGGACGACCGCGGTCGAGCCGTGCAGCGAGACCACGAAGAGCTGGACCCCGTGCTCGGCGAGACGGTTGGTGAAGTCCGGGTCCCTCAGCCTGCGCGCGTTGGTCTGGATCTCCACCCCCGGATACTCCAGCAACCGGATGGTGCGCAGCAGCTCGAACAGGCGGGGGTGGATCGTCGGCTCCCCGCCGTGCAGGTTGACCGAGGTGTAGCCCTGTCCCGAGTTCTCCACGAGGAAGCGGATCAGGTCGCCGTATTCGACGCTGTCGGTCTTCGCCAGCGGCGAGCCGACGACGCAGAAACCGCACTTCTCGTTGCACAGGTCGGTGATGTGCATGCTCAGCTGTTTCATCGTCACCTCACACCAGGCCCACGCGACGCGCCGCCGAGGCGAAGACCTCGGGGGTGTCGGGGTGGGCGGTCAGCGTCTCCAGATACGCGGCCCGGTTGCGTGCCAGGTCGTCCTGGACTCCCCGGTCGTAGAGCACTCCGTGCAGCGCCGACAGCACGGCGGGCTCGTCGAGCAGTTCGGCGTGGGCGAACGTCGACAGGTAGGGATTGTCCACGACGATCGGGTCGAGGAAGCTGTGGAAGCCCAGCGGCCACATCCGGAACGGATACATGGGCAGCGTCCTCGACAGCCACGACCGCACGTCCTCGGAGAGGCCGCCCAGCTCGGCCTCGACCTGGTCGATGTCCGGTTTCTCCGGAACGTCGAACCGGTTGGTGAGCACCACCCCCGGTATGTCGGACAGTACCGCCCTGGCCAGGGTCGTGGCCCCCAGGTTGAGCGTCAGCACCAGGTCGACCGAGCCCAGCAGCACGTTGAACCGGCTCGGCGAGCACGCGGGGATGACGTGGGTGCGGTCGGTCAGCGCCTCGAGCACCGGCGGCACGCTGCCGACCATGACGAAGCGGGCACTGGGCGGCAGCTGCCGCAGGTAGTGCACCAGCAACTCGGGGACGTGCGCGGCCATCTGGTCGCCGTTTTCGTCGGAGTACTTGTCCTGCTGCCAGCCGGCCACGGCCAGCAGCACCATCCTGTCCTCCTTCTCCATGCCGAACGTCTCGCGCAGGTGCTCGCGGGTGCGTCTGCTGACCCGTTCGTTGCCCTCCCAGAGCCGGAAGGGGAAGGTCTGCTGATCCTGGTCCAGGTGGCAGATGGGCACCGGGCGCAGGTGCGCGGGCATCTCCAGGATCCGGCGGTTGACCGACATCGCCTTGCCGTGGAAGACGTCGACCGAGAAGGCGGTGTTGGCCCACTCCCAGATGTCGATCGGGATGATCGGCAGGTTGTACCTGTCGATGAACCACGGGTCGAGGCCGTACCGCTTGGGGAAGATCCCGCAGAAGGTGAAGTAGTCCGACAGTACGATCGCGTCGGGCCGGAAGGAGATGACCGCGTCGTCCACCATCAGCGTGGCGAAGCCGCCCATCGAGCGGTCGAGCACCGTGTACGGGAACCCGCTGCCGCGCAGCAGCTTCTCCGACATCGGCTCGATGATGAAGAAGCACTCGATGCCCGCGGGCTTGAGCTGGCGCGCCAGCGACATGCCGATCAGTGTCTCGCCGTATCCGGCGCTGCTCATCGCGAAGAAGAGGAGTCTCACGGGCGCACCGCCAGCAGGGAGGGACCTTCGAAGGATCTGCGGACGCCGAGGGGGGTGCCGACGTCCTGGAACGAGCCGTCCGGGAACTCGACGGCGACGACCCGCAGGCCGCCGCGGACCGCGAGGTCGAAGTAGTTGCCGAGCACCGGTTCGCCCGAGGTGTCCTGGCGCAGCCCCTCGTGCAGGAGTTCGGCGAAGGCGTCTCCCCAGATCGCCGCCCCCCAGGTGTTCATGACCGGCGGGTCGGCCGGTTTGTCGAACACGCGGTGCACCCGGTCGCCGCGCAGTACGACGGGGCCGAGCCGGTGTGCGTCCTGAGTGGGGAAGACCGCGAGCGCGAGGTCGGCGTCCGTCTCCTCGTAGACCGCGCGCAGCCTGCTGAGCGCGTCGGACGGAGTGAAGATCGTGTCGGGCATCACGAACACGACGTCACGCGACCGGGTCCACCCGTGGGCGAGGTCGAGCGCGTGGGCCAGCCCCCTGGCCTCCTCCTGGAAGAGGTAGGCGACGTCGACGCCGAGATGGCGGCCGTCTCCGAGGTAGCTGACCACCTCCAGCTTCCAGGGCGCGACCACCAGGATCGCGTGCCCGACGCCGGCGCGGGCCAGTGACTCGAGCGCGTACTCGGCGACGGGACGGAGCCGGGCGCCGCCGTCCGCGGGCTCGTAGACGATGGGCAGGAGTTCCTTGGGATAGCGCAGCGGAGCCAGCCGGGTGCCACGCCCCGCGGCGGGCACGAGGCCGACGAAGTCCCTGTCCGTCACAGGCCGCTCCTCACTGGTTGGGGGACTGGCTGGGGACCGGCCGGCTGGGGGCCGGCCGGAGGGGGAGTGGCCGGCCGGGGGCTGATCGGGCCGGGGCCGACCGGCTGGGCGGCGACCGGCGGGGAGGCGGTGCGGGAGGCGCCGGGACGCTCGCCGAACCGGATGGCGCGGACGGCGTCGATCAGCTCGCGCTGGAACGGATCGGCCGCGATCTCACGCAGCCGCGCCCGTCCGTCGAGGGAGCGCAGCATCTTGTAACAGAGGTCGCAGCCGTTGGTGAAGGTCGTCCCGCCGAAGAGCTTGCGCACCGCCGGGGAGGAGGCGACCATGCGGGCCACGCCCTGCGGGCCGTACACGCGCAGGAACTGGTACTCGTAGTTGGCGTCGGCGTCGTCGAGGATCTCCTGGAACGACTTCTCGTGCAGGTTGCCCAGGAAGTAGGCCAGGTCGGAGAGGCGGACGTAGGCCCCGGCCTTGCCGATGTGGCAGGCCGACAGGTCCCCGTTCGGGTTGATCAGCGGGGTCTCCAGGTAGCAGGAGGAGGAGAAGTGCTCCGGGTCCGGGGGCAGGCCCACCTGGTGGGCCGTCTTGATGAACGGCGTGGGGATGACCCGGTCGACGTGCACCCTGACCCGGTCCTCGTAGCGCCGGTACAGCCCGCGGATCTGCTCCTCCTCGTGGTCCTCGGCGATGGTGATGCAGAGGCTGATCTCCGGGATCTCCCTGGCCAGTGCCCCCTCGATGACGTTCATCACGTACTGGGTGGGGACGCGTTCCTGGTGGTAGACGTCGGTGCTCAGGTAGAGCCGGGTGAGGCCGGGCAGCTGGCCGAGGATCTTGTCGACCGCGGCCGGGGAACGCCCCCAGAAACTGCTGGTGAACACGCATATCCGAGGCTTGCCGGGGTGGCCGGCGGCGGCCCTCACTCCGGACTTGAGCATCCGGAACCGCTGGAAGGGCTCGCCGCCGGTAAAGATGATCTCCGGGATGCCGCTGTCACACGCCTGTGCCACCCAGCGCCCGATCTCCTCAGCCGTCGGCTGACGATCACGCGTCGAACCGGTGAAGCCGCAGTGGCTGCAGCCGACGGTGCAGATCTCAGTGACGCTGACCAGGATTGAGTTGTATTTCACGACACCCCCTGGATCGGTTTAGTAGTAGCTGCCGCCGCCGTCGCCAGGCTGCTTGATGACCTGGGCGTGGGCTTCGACGGCGGGCCTCAGCAGCCCGGCGCCCGCCAGCTCCCTGATCTGGTTGATGTGGTCGGAGCCGAGCTGGTACTCGGTCGCGACCGACTCGGGGTCGCTGAGCAGCTGCTCGGCGAACGACGGGTCCGATGCCGCGCGCTGCACGAGGTCACGGACACGTGGAGACGACTCGCTCATAGTCCCTCCCATGGGATGGATGGTGCGGCACCCGTCGGGGTGCCACGCGATCAAGGTATGAAGCGGGTGAAGGCGGAACCACCGCCTCACCCGCGTATTCCAGGACCGTCCCGGGACGGAGGCGGGACCGCGCGGCGGCCGAGCGCCGCACTCCCGACGGCCTACTCGGGGTGCGAGATGGCCTAGACGCCTCGCGGAATGGCCTAGACGGTCCGCGGGCCGGCCTGTTCACGTGTGCAGGACGGACTCTCCGGCGCGCGGCGGTGTACGGCCGGCATCCGGCGGCGTAGGGTCGGGGCCATGCTCAGGTTCGCCGAGCTCGAGGCCCTGCGGCGCGAACGCGGAAGGTCGGCCCTGCTCCTCGTCACCGACCGCTGCCCGGTCGGATGCGCCCACTGCTCGGTCGACTCACGGGCGGACGGTCCCCGCATCACCGACCACGCCCTCCTGGAGGAGATGGTCGAGGGCCTCTGCGCCGACGAGAGGCTGCGGGTGGTCGGCGTCTCCGGCGGCGAGCCGTTCGTGGAGCGGCGCGGGCTCGGCTACGCCGCCCGGCGCGTCCACGAGTCGGGCAAGGCGCTCGTCCCCTACACCAGCGGATACTGGGGGAGCGCGGGGGAGCCCCCCGGATGGATCCGCGCCGTCCTGCGGCTGTCGGCCTGCGTCGTCCTCGGCACCGACGCCCACCACGCGCTCCCGCGCGAGACCGTCGCGGCGGCCGTCCGCGCCGTCGCCGCGGAGGGCACGTGGCTCGTGGCGCAGGTGCTGGACGACCCCGCCCAGGTCGAGACGGCCGAGGGCGTTCTCGCGGAGGCGCTGGGAGAGCACTGGCGGGACCTCGCCGAGATCCATCGGGTCCGGCCCCTGCCGTACGGCAGGGCCTCCGGGCTGTTCCCCCGGGGGCCCCGGGTGCCCGGGGCGCGGCTGGGGCGGTGCGGGATCGTGAACTCGCCGACAGTCCGCTACGACGGGCGGATCTCGGCGTGCTGCAACGAGAACGTCATCATGGGGGCAGGGCCGCCGGACCTGCACCGGCTGGCCCGGGACCGCGACGGGGTGCGCCTGGCGCTGGACGGCCTCGCGGCCGATCCCTTCCTCACCGTGCTGGGCTCCCTGGGCGCGGGGGCGCTGACGGCGCTGCCGGGCCAGCGCGACCTGGCCGAACGCGAGTTCTCCGGTATCTGCGGGCTGTGCTGGCACATGCTGAGGCGTGCGGCGGGACGGCGCGACCCCCTGCTCGGCCTCCTGTCCGCCCTGCCCGTCCCGTCCTCCGCCCTGCCCTCCGCCACCCCGCCGGGGCCGTAGCGGCCGCCTCCCGGGGCGCGGCCCGTCCGGCGTGGCCGGGGCTATCCGGTGGGTGCGGCCTGCCGGAGGAGCACGGCGGCGCCCTCGACGCGGTCGGCGGCCAGGTCGCTCAGCGCCCGGTCCGCCGCGTCGAAGGGGTAGGCGACCGTCGTGACCTTCGGGGGATGGGCCGAGGCGAGGTCCAGGTACGCCCGCCCGTCGGCACGGGTGTTGGCGGTGACGCTGCGCAGCGTCCGTTCCTGGAACAGGTCGCGCTGGTAGTTCAGGACCGGGATGTCGCTGAGGTGGATGCCCGCGACGGCGAGGGTGCCGCCCCGGTCCAGGGCCTCCAGCGCCGTCGGCACCAGCTCGCCGACCGGCGCGAACAGGATCGCGGCGTCCAGCGGTTCCGGCGGCGTGTCCGCCGCGTCCCCCGCGGAGGCCGCCCCCAGCCCCAGGGCCAGCTCGCGCGCCCTGGCCGACCTGGTCATGACGTGCACGGTCGCGCCCTGCGCCATGGCGATCTGGGCGGTCAGGTGCGCCGAGGCGCCGAAGCCGTAGATCCCGAGACGGCCGCCGGGAGGCAGGTCGCAGCGGAGCAGCGCCCGGTACCCGATGATCCCCGCGCACAGCAGCGGGGCCAGTTTCTCCGCGGGCGTCTCCTCCGGCAGCGGGTAGACGTAGTCCTCGGGGGCGGTGAGGTGGTCCGCGTAGCCGCCGTCGGCGTCCCAGCCGGTGTAGGTGGAGACGGGGCAGAGGTTCTCCGCGCCCCGGAGGCAGTAGCGGCAGTGCCCGCAGGTGGAGCGGAGCCAGGCCACGCCGACCCGGGTGCCGGGGGCGAGCCGTACGGCGCCGGCACCGTGCGCCACGACCCGGCCGACCACCTCGTGGCCGGGCACGGTCCTCGGGCGCCGCGGGGGCAGATCGCCCTCGGCGAGGTGAAGGTCGGTGCGGCAGACGGCGCACGCCTCGACCTCGACCAGCACCTCGCCGGGACCCGGCTCCGGGACCGGCAGCCGGACGCGCTCCAGGGGACGCGAGGCCATCGGTCCGGGGCGGGCGACCACCCAGGCGTCCATCTCCCCGGCGGTCACGGGGTGTTCCTGATCCGCCGTCCGGTGATCTCCACGGGGACGATCTTGATGTACAGGTCGCGGTCGCCGCCCGCCCACGGCAGCACCCCGGAGGCGACGGCCGCGGCCCGCTCGTCGGGTGTGACGTGGTGGGCCCCGCCGCGTACCAGCACGCTCCAGCCCTCGCGGTTGGCGTCGTCGATCCGGTCGACCTCGAACGCGATCTTGAACTCGACCCCCTTGACGCCCGTGCGCAGGTTCTCGTCCAGCGGGCCTCCGAAGGAGGTGCGGAAGACCACCGCGCCGTCGTGGAGCACGTAGTTGACCGGCAGGATCGCCGGTCCGCCGGGCGCGTCGAAGGCCACCCGGCCGACGCCTCCCGGGGAGATGAGCCGCAGGCACTCGCCGGTGTCCAGTTTCTCCAGGCGGGCGTGGCGGCCGGGGAAACCGCGCCCCGGCGGCAGGTCGACCGTCCCGCCGAGCAGGTCCTCGATCCCGGTCTCCAGCGCGTTCGCCAGGCGGCTGACGGTCTCCTCGGTCGGGGAGGCGGGAGCCTGCTCCAGGTATTCGAGGTATCCGGGGTCGATCCCGGCCAGGTTCGCCAGCCGTTCGCGGCTCATGCCCAGCTCCTCGCGCCGCCTGGCCACCCGGCGGCCGAGATCGCCGGGAGCCGTCACGCGTTCGGTCATCGCAGTCTCCTGTGGAAAGGTGAGCTGTCGTTCCAGGTGGAGTGGGGTTTCGCCCGCTCCTGTCCGGATCTCTTCCGGGCCTCCCCCCGACGGCTCGTCCCTAACCCACCGGCCGACCGCGGGGGTCAGGGGCAGGCCTTCGGTTTTCAGATGAGACCCGTCTCGCGGGGCCTTCGTCGGGTACTCTGGAATGCCTTTTTCGGCAATCACGACATCGTGCATTCTTTCCATGTAATAGCAAAATTCGCGAAACGTACGAGAGGTCGTTAAGGGCGATGATGCCGGTATGACCGAAGGGTGCGTCCCGTGTGGGCGAGGGCGTCCCGGCGTGTTCGCGGGGGTACGGACGGCGGTGGTCCGCCGGGAAGGCGCCGGGGTTCGCGACGCCGTACGGCCTGCGGGAAGGTCGTCCCATGCCCTCCGGGGCACTCGCGGCGGCCTCTTGTCCGCTAGGTGGTCTTATGTCGGGAAAGGGATGATTTGTGGCTTTTATTGAAAAGTTTTCGCGGGGCGTGTCCTGGAGCCCGTCGCGGAGATCCCTCGCTTAGAATAAGCGCGTATCGAAAGACAAACCCTCATATATATGCATTCGATCGGTGGGCGTATTGCATCGTTCCAGCACCGGTGACCGCCGGGGGCGGCGTGGCTGGTGGGAAAGGCCTGGCGTGACGGTCCGGTCGGGTGTTGTGGGGAACGAAGACGGAGGCCGGCTGCGGAGGCCGTGTTCGGTGAAGTCGATCGGGAGAGGGATGCCGGAAATCACGACATTGGACGAGATCGGTGGCGTTGGACCCGAGGTGTGGCCGAGTCGATGACGGAAGACAACCAGTTCCGTGACTACGCCGCGCCGGGGAGCGACTTCACCTGGTCTCCGCCGCCGCGCAACGGTCGCAACGGTCGCAACGGCCACGGTGATCCGGGCGGCCCGGAGACTCCGGACGCAGCCGATGAGCAGATCGGGCAGATCGGGTGGAACGCCACTCCGGCCACCGAGGGGGAGCGCGGTGTGCTTCCGCCGCTTCCCGGCGGCCCCGACGGCACACGGCTCTACCGGAGCCCTTTCGCCGGTGGCGCCGCGCCGTACACGCGCGGCCCGGACGGGAACGGCGCCTCAGGCGACCGTCCTGCCGGAGCCGGAGCCGGAGCCGGAGCCGGAGCCGGAGCCGGAGCCGGAGCCGGGGCAGGGACGGAAGGCGGCGCCGGGGCGGGTGCGGGTGCGCCGGGTGGCTTCACCACGCCTGAGACGCCGGACGGCGGCACCCGTGCCTTCCCGCGTGAGGGACTCTGGGACGACCGGGACCGGAACGGAGCGCGAGGCGGCGGTCCCGGTGACGACAGGGAAGACGACGGGGAAACGGGCGACGGCTCCGCCTGGCAGCCGGAGGGCGGAGGCCCCGGCGCCTACTACAACGACTGGAGCGCGAACGATCCGACGGCCAGGTACCACGCCGTCCGTGACGAACCCGACGGGCAGGGCGGCACCTACGAGGCCTACGAGGCAGCCGAGCCCGACGAGCCCGACGACGGGCCGGACGGCCGGTGGAACTCCGGGAGGGCACGCCCCCGCGGGGCGGGCGAGCGCTACGAGGCGTTCTCCGACATGCTGTCCGGGCTGCGGGAGAGGCTCAGGTTCAGGCGTCGGCCCACGACGGTCCCCGCGGAGGAGTACCCCCCGCCCGGGATCGACCTCGGCGTCGCCCCCGGCGCCGACAGGGTGTACCCCCGTTCCCGGATCGACACCGAGTTCACCGGCGTCACCCGCTATCCGGTGCCGTTCCTCTCGCGGCCCTTCCTGTGGTGCGCGGGCGCGGACCCGGCCCTCATCCCGAACCGGAGCGAGCTGTACCGCTACTCCACGATCGGCATCTTCGTCTGTCTGGTCTCGCTCGTCGCCACGACGATGTTCACGGTCTTCGCCTCGGTCATCAACGGCGGCTTCTCCCCGGGGATCGTCCCCTTCGCGATCGTCTGGGGCATCCTCATCTTCTGGATCGACCGGTCGATCGTCGCCGAGCCCAGCTACGGCAAGGTGCTGTCGGGAACGGACAAGACCGGTCTGCTCGACCCGGTCGTCACGAGCCGGAAGCCCGGCTGGCTGACCTACGTGATGCGGGCGGTCCTCGCCCTCGGCGTGTCCTTCATCATCGCCGAGGCGGTGACGCTGCTCATCTTCCAGTCCGAGGTTCGCGACCAGCTCGTCTTCACCCAGACCGCGCGCACCGAGCAGGTCGACGCCAAGCACAAGTCCGCCGACGAGGACATGCGCAAGCAGCTCGACGCCAAGTACGACCGGGTCGAGCTCTGCGCGACGGCCAAGAGCAAGGAACGCACGCGGGACGCGGCGCTGAAGAAGAAGCAGGACGAGTCGCTGGGCAAGAAGGGGCAGGGGCTCAGCGGCACCGTCGGCTTCGGCCCGATCGCCACCAAGCTGGAGGCCGACTACAACAAGGCCCAGCGGGAGTACGTCTCCGCCCAGCGTGAGTGCGACGACGCCCGCGCCGCGGTGAGCGAGGACTTCAAGCAGTTCCAGGACGACGAGCGCGACAGGCGGGAGGCCGAACGCCGCGACGTGCGCAGGAACACCGGCTGGGTCGCCCAGGAGCAGGCGCTCCACGACTTCATCGCCAACAGCGGCAGCCCCATCGTCGTCGCTCTGCCGTGGGTGCTGCGGATCACGATCCTGCTGCTCGACCTGCTGCCGCTCAGCGTGAAGCTCCTGGGCGGGCCGACCGTCTACGAGCGGCGGCTGCGGGAGCAGGCCTACAGCCAGGCCTACGAGACGCAGCGGCTGCGCGACGCCCACGTCGCCAAGATCGACATGAGGTACGACCTCGACCGGCTGAACACGCGGGACAGCTACGACCGAGGGCGCGACGACATCCGCAAGGGACCCGGCGACGGTCCCGACCGCGGTAACCGGGGGACTCGCATATATCGCAACCAATATCTCTGAGGAGTCTCGTTGACCGATTTCCACGCCGGGCAGGGCGGATCGGCCTCCTCTCCAGCCGTCGACCACAGGGCGGCGATCGGCCGTTACCTGAAGCTCGCCGACCGGGCGATGACCGCGCTCGGACAGGAGGAGGTTCCGGACGCGGCGGCCGTACGGCAGGCCTACGACCGGGCCGCCGGGCTCGCCGCGAAGCTGAGAGAACGCTGCGCCAGGCCCGTCTCGGTCGGGATCGTCGGGGAGTACAGCGCGGGCAAGTCCATGCTGCTCGGCACGCTGCTCGGCCGGCCCGGGCTGCTGCCGACCTCCGGCTCGCCGACCACCGGCAACGTGACGGTGCTGCGCCTGCAGCCCGCCGCGCCCGGGGAGGACACCCGGGTGCGCGGCGCCAGGATCGAGTATCTCACCCGGGACGAGCTGGCCGACACCGTCGATTACATCATGAACGAGCTGGTCAGGACCGTACAGCGGGCCGGGGGCGGCCGGGACGTGTCGGCGCTGGCCGGCTACAACCCCGTCAGGGACGGCTGGGAGATCCTGAACCGGTGGGCGGAGACCACCCTGGACTGGGCGGCGATGGAGAACTCCCGGCTCCTCGGGATCACCCTGGAGCTGACCCGCATCCGCGACGCGCTCAGGCTCGCCGGGGAGTTCGTGCTGAACGGCCACTCCGGACTGGTCCTGCCGGTCGAGGTGGACATCCTCCGGCAGGCGCTGGACATCGAGGACATCCGGGAACTGCCGCGGAGCTTCCCCCGCACCGCCCAGGGGTTCCCCGTCTCCCCCCGCGACCCGGTGACGGCACGGACCCTGCGGGTCGGCTTCACCCTGATCCGCAGGGTGGTCTGCCAGGTCTCGGTCGCCGAGGGGGACTGGGCCGGACCGCTGCCCGGCGACGGCTCCGCGGCCGAGCTGTGCGACCTGCCGGGCCTCGGCGCGACCGCGGTCCGCGACGAGTACCTCAGCGTCAGGGAACTGGACGAGATCGACGCCATCGTGATCGTGCTGCCCTCGCACCGGGCCGAGCGCGACGACGCCCGGCAGTTCTACTCGTTGCTGGAGCGCAACCGCAGGGGTAAGGGCGCGCTCAGCGAGTCGATCCTGGTGGCCGCCAACTGCTTCGACCTGCTCCAGCCGCCGGACACCCTGCACACGGGCGCGGCCGACCTGATCGCCTCCTCCCGGGACCTGGCCTCCCTGCACCGGATGGCCACGACGCTCAACGGGCGCAGGGAGGACAGGATCGCCTTCACCTCCTCGCTCGTCGCGATCGCCACCCGGGGCCTGCCGTACGATCGCGGCGGCGAGGAGGGCGACAAGATCACGAAAATGCTGGGGGCGGCGGGGGCGCAGGCCGAGCGGTGGAAGCGGATCGCCGGTGACCTGTCCCTGACCGACCCGGACCACGCCTACACCGCGGCGCTCAGGGAGTTCGGGCGGGACGGCGGCATCTCCGGGCTGCGCGCGATGCTGGACCGGCACGTGCGGACCTACGGCGTGTTCCTCAAGCACGAGGCGGTCGTGCCGATCGCCGCCGATCTGCTGGCGGCGCTGCGCACGCTCGACCGGATGCTGCGCCCCGCGGTGCAGGGCGTCTCCGGCGACGCGCGGGGCACGGGCTCCCTGACCGCGCTGTTCAGAATGATCGAGGAGGAGACCTCCCGCACGATGAGGTCCCTGGGGCTGCTGACCGACCCCGAGCGCCTCTCGGTCGAGGGGACGTGGGTCGCGCCGGGAGTGGGGTCGGCCGTGCTCGACCTCGCCCGGGCGGGCGCCACCTACGACGTGTTCACCTGGCGGGAATGGCAGGAGTACCGGGAAAGGGTCAAAGACGACGGCCGGATCGGGCCGCCGCTGGGCAGGAGCCAGACGGGGGGCACCGGGCGGGGATCGGGGTTCGGGATCGCCCGCGCCATGCCGGCCGAGGCCGACGCGACTGCCCCCGACACCACGGAACGGCTCTTCGGCCGGTTCGAGCCCACCTGCGTCCGCGCCGTCGGCACGGCCAGGGAGATCTACCTGACCGCCGTGGCGTCCTGGGCGGAGCGGCGTCACCGGGAGCTGGCCCCGGCGCGCGAACGGCTGCGGGACCCCGCGGCGCGGGCCGCCGCAGAGCGGCTGCTCACGGCGCTGGACCCCGGCGACGGCGGCGAGGCGCGCTGGCACAACCTGCTCAGCCTGGCCGCGATGGACTGGCTGCCCGGTGCGGCGGCGGGCCTGCTGCCCGTGCCCGTCCCGCTGCCGGCGGCCGAGACGGCCCGGATCGCCGAGCGGTTCCCGCTGCGGACCGCGCACGCGCTGCCCTGGCACGGCGATCGCCTGAACATCGCCGGTGACGCGGGGGCCAGGATCGTCAGCCACCAGATGAACATCTTCCGGGTGCGCGGTGACATCGTCGCCGCGGTCAACCACTATCTGCGGCGGCACCTGCTGGCGGACGCGGCCAGGCTGGGCCGGGTGCTCCGCGAGGAGCTGCAGGAGCTCCGCAACGCGGTCCCGGCGGAGGAGAGCGTCCGCAGCATGACACGCTCCGGCCCGGCGGAGGCCAGACGGTCCGGCCCCTCGGGAGGCCCGATCCGCGATCTGCTCGACGAATGGGGCGACGAGCCCGGGAGGAAGACTCGATGACCGTTCGCCTGCTGTTCGCGGGGCCCCACGACGGTGAGGGCAACGACGAGACCGCCTCCGGCGTTTTTGTGATCTTCGCCGTGAACGGGGAGTACCGCCTGCCCGACGTCTTCGTCGAGCCGGAGGGCGTCGCGCACGCCGTGGACGTCCAGGGACCGGCGGCGCAGCCGCCCGACGACGAGATGGCGGCGGGGATCGCCAAGCTGTACGTCCTGCCCGGCTGGCGGCCCAGGCCCGTACCGGGCCGCTACCTGCTCGTCCAGGGGCCCTCGATCCCGGCCGGCGACCTCGGGCTCGGCGGCGAGCGGGTCGTCAGGATCGCCTGGTGGCTCGGCGCGGACGGATCGCCCGTGCGGGAGTTCCCGCTCGAACTGCGGTTCATGCCCCCCGGCGCGCGTCCCGTCCAGGGCGGGAACACCAACCGGGACGGCGCGCGGCAGGTCGCCCCCATCGGCGAGCCGCGGCGGCACGAGAGCTTCTTCGGGCACGCGGCGATCGACTTCGGCACCTCCTCCTCGACCGTCACCCTGTACGACAGAACGGGCGGAAGACGCGTCGAGATGGACGAGCAGCAGTTCCAGGTACTGCTGGAGGGCTTCCACCGACTGCTGCTGGACGGCCCCGCGGGAGCGCGCGACGCCGACTGGCCGCAGGCCCGCCGCGACATCGTGCAGGGGTTCACCGCCCGGCTCAACCTGCTGCTCGGCTTCTCGGGCACCGCCGACTCCGTCCGGGTCACCGTCACCGAGGAGGGCATCGAGGTCCTCCAGCCCGGACTCCACTACCTGCCCGTTCCGTCCGTCCGCTACCGGGACGTGCTCTGCAAGGAGCTCGACGTGGCGATCTCCCGGATGGACGAGCGGCTGGGCACCGCGTACGCCATGAGCCTCTCCGGCTGCTACGCCGACGCCTTCGCCACCCCCGCGCTGGGCTCGCTCTACCTGCACCAGGTCGTCTTCGGGGGCGACTCGCCCGAGATCTCCAGTGAGATCAAGGTGCTGGAGGGCTCCCCGCTGCGGGCGGTGCTCGGCGACGGGGCCGATCGGGTGCTGCGCGGCTACCCCGGCCTCAAACGGGCCTTCTCCCGGCCGCGGGAACTGCCGGACCTGCCCGCCGAGGCCGGGGGGCCGGTGACCACCGACATGCTGCTGATGCGGGCCTACAACGACCTGGTGGACAAGACGATCGAGTACGGCAACGAGAAACGGTCCGCCGAGTGGGGCATCCGCGGGCTGAACCACCTCGTGCTGACCTACCCGACCACGCTGCCGCCGTCGGGGCGCCGCGCGCTGGAGAAGATGGCGCAGTCGAGCCTGCGGATGAGCAAGGTGACCACGACGTTCGACGAGGCCGTCGCGGCGGCGCTCTTCTTCGTCATGCGGGACTTCGGCGGCGAGTCCGACACCGGCATCGAGCCGTTCCGCGCCCGCTCCCGGAGGGTACGGCCCGGCCGCCCGGCCTGGCGGCAGAACATGCTGGTCATCGACATCGGCGGCGGGACCACGGACGTCGCCCTGTTCGCGCTGCACCTGCTGGACCGGCAGGTTTCCGCGGACGGCGTCCCCGAGGAGTTCTTCGGCCGCCACTACGTGATCAGGCCCGAGGTCCGCGGTTCGACCGGCCATCCGCAGCTCGGCGGCGACCTGCTGACCCTGCGGGTCTTCCACTGGCTGAAGGCGGAGATCGTGGACGCGCTGAGGGCCCAGGCCACCGGCGACAGGGGAACGCCGAACGGGAACACCGGGGAAAGGGAGACCTGGCTGCGGCACTGGCCGCCGTCGCACGTCGACGCGGACGGCACGCCACGCCCGATCGCCCCGGCCTTCATCGCCAACCCCGACCCCGGGCCCCGGCCGGAGCACGTCTGGGAGGGGCTGCGCGACCTGCTGCCCACGCACAGCCCGTCGCTGGGACCCTCGGAGGGCCGGGCCGTACCGGGGCGGGCGTTCTACCGGCTGTGGCAGGAGGCGGAACAGGCCAAGAAACTCCTCGGCGCGGGCAAGGAGTACACCCTGCCCAAGACCAAGCTGCAGGAGGTGCTCAACAACATCGACGGCCGGTCACGCCCGCCCGCCGCGCTGGTCGACCGGCTCGGGCACACCGTGGTCACCCTGGCGCCCGAGCAGTTCGAGCACCTGGCGACCCCCGTCATCACCGCGGCGGTCGACATCGCGCTCACCACCTTCAGCGCGCAGCGCCGCAGGGAACCGGACGAACCCATCGACATCGTCGCGCTGTCGGGCAAGACCAGCACGATGCCCCTGGTCGAGCGCATCGTGACCAGACGGCTGCGGGAGCTGACCGCGGGCGGTACGGGTGGCACAGGTGACGCGGGGGAGGCGGACGCCGTCCTCACCCCCCGCCTGGTGGTCGAGCGCCGCTACGCCAAGCAGGCCACCTCCATCGGGGCCTGCTGGGCCCACAGCTTCAGCCGGTACGCCGACATCGAGAGCGCCGAGACCTCCGGCTGGCAGGGAGAGGCCGAGCGCCACGTCGACGGCCGCGAACGGCTCAGGGCGGGCCAGAACGTCGTCGGGATCTCCGTTGACAACCTGTTCCAGAGCCTTCCGTGCGACTTCTCCCTGCAGAACGCCGACACACGGGTCGGGATGCTGCTCAACGCGGGCGACCATCTCGACATCGCCGACCGCACGGGCCGGCTGTCCGTCCGTACGGCCTGGCGGCCGATGAAGGAGGACATCCACATCCACCGGGAGCTGGGCGGCGACCGCGGAGAGTCCATCGAGTGGGGCCGCTTCACCTTCGACAGCAGGCAGGACAGGCTCACCCGCGCCAACGTGGACTGGGGGAAGATCCGCTTCCAGATCGAGATCAACCAGGAGCTCGAACCGGTCATCCACCTGTGTCACGGCGGCAACCCGATCTACCTCACCGACAGCGAGTTCGGCGACGTCGGGGCGGCGCTGAACGGCGGACACGGGGGAAACCACCTGGAGGCCACCGGGCTGCCCGCCGCCATCCACGTCAGGAGGACGCCCGACGCGCTGGACGACCGGACGACCGTCGAACTCTTCCCGATCCTGCCGCCGGGCGAGGAGACCAGGCGTTACCTGCGCTCCTATCTCCTGGAGAGCGGGGGGGACGGCAGGGTGTTCACCGGCGCGATCGCCCCCGGCTGGCTGCCGCAGCCCGCGCAGGAGCACGGCGCGGCGACCTGGGAGTTCCTCTGGGTCGACGGCTACGGCAACGTCTCCCCGCTGTTCAAGAGATCCGCTCCCCGCAGGGACGCGCACGTGCGCTACCACGTCACCCTCGACTACCTGGGACGGCTGCGGATCCACGTCGGCTACCCCCGCTACCTGGCCGCCCGCAGGCTCACCGACCTGGCCGACTACCCGGGTTCGGTGTTCTCCACTCCGATGGAGCCGGGTGACTCGTTCGGCAAGCCCGAGTGGGAGCCGTTCACCGGTGACCACTGACCTCCGACAGGACGACGCCATGGAAACGCTCGACGATCTGCTCGAACCCCTGCTCGGCCTGGACGGGCGGCCCGCGCCGTTCGCCGGGCCGCTGCGCGACTGGCTGACCGCCGTCGCCCCCCGGCTGGACGCCCACCTGGAGCAGCTGGCCGCGCAGACGCCGACCGGTCTCTACGAGCGAGGTCAGGACCTGCTCAGCCGGTTCCGCCTGATCCGCCGGGTGCCCGGCCAGCGGCTTCACCAGGCGGTGGTCGCCGAGCTCGCCGATCCGGCGAGCCCGCTGCGCGTGCCGCTGTGGATCGCACTGGGCGAGCTCGCGGGGCGGCTGCTCACCCTGCTCCACGGCGACGGCCCACAGGAGTCGAGGGAAGAGGAGAGCCGTCTCGTGCTGGGACTCGTCACCCTGCTGCTCGGGCTGACCCATCCGCAGACCCGCGCCCGCCCCGAGGACCAGGTCACGCGTGCCCACCGGAGGTGGGAGGAGACGCGGGAGCGGCCCCCCGGCGAGGCACGGGAAGACAGGGGCGAGGCCTTCGCCGGGCTCCTGGACGGAACGACCGGCCGGGATCGGGCCTCGGTCCGGGCTTCGGCTCCGGATCCGACGCGGAGGCAGGGGGACGGGGATCGGGAGGAGGCGGACGAGCTCACCGTGCGGCTGCGGGACGAGTACGACCGCCTCTACCAGGACACCGTCGTCTACCTGGGCGAGCCGGACGAGGCCCCCACGACGGCGGAGAGGCTGTGGATCGGGCTGCACGTGGCGTGCCTGCGGCTGCCGGACGCGATCGCCGCCTCCCAGCGCGAGTACTTCGCGCAGACGTTCGCCGGCGGACCGGGAGAGGGGATCGTCCCGCCGCTGCCCGCCGTCGGGTTTCCCGGGCTCGGGGGTGTTCAGGGGCCCGACGAGGGCCGGTGGCGCTCGCCGAGGGCGACGCAGATGTACGAGCTCCTCATCACGATGTTCGCGGTCGCGGATCTCGACCCGGGGATCTACCACGGTCTGGACGAGCTGGCGCGTGACACGCAGACCCCGATCAGGCTGGACCGTGACACCCGCCGTCAGTACCGCGAGCGGGCCCTGAGCCGGCTGCGGCAGCTGGACGGCCTCCCGCCGGGCGACGACCTGGAGATCCGCTACCTCGCCTGGGTCGACGAGGCCGTCTCCTCGTTCTTCCCGCTGCCGCTGCCCGCCCCGGACAGCTGGTGGGCCGAGCGGTACCGGCGTTCCCGGGGGCTGGTGCTGGAGGCGGTCAAGGCCGCGGGGGGAAAGGTCGACATCCTGGACGGCCGGATCTACGACCGGGCGCTGCGCGGGAAGCTCAGCGGCACCCAGATGATCCTGCCCGTGGAGGAGAGCGACGTCGACCGGGTGCTGTGGACCCTGCGGCTGCCGTGGGAGTTCAACGGCACCGGCGACGCGGGCCGGGTCGTGTACGGCGTCCGCAGGCGCTGACCGGGCGGGGGCTCACGGGCCGACGTGCACGAACGGGGCCCAGAGCCACGGCAGATCCTCACCGAGATAGACGTCGCGGATGTGCCGGGTCGCCTGGTGCACGGCCCACGCCGCCCGGTCGGCGTCGGCGCCTCGCGGGGTGGCCAGCGCCGGGTAGACGACCCTCGCCAGCTCGGCGGCGACGTGGTCGGCGGCCGGCCACAGGGTGGCGATGACGTGACGGAAGCCGATCGCCTGTACGGCACCGGCGAGGTGGATCGCCTCGTCCGCCAGCCCGGCGTCGGTCGCCGCGGTCTCGCAGGCCGACAGGTAGGCGAGGACGCCGCGCCGTTCGCCCCGAGACGCCCCGATCTCCGCCACGGTCAGCGGGCCGTCGTGCAGGTGCAGGCGGCTGCGGCCCGGCCGCAGCCGGTCCTGCCCGGCATGACAGGCGAAGTGCGCCCAGGCGCAGGTGGCGAGGGCCGCCCTCACGCGGTCGCGCCGGGCCTCCGGTCCGTCCAGCCGGGTGACGGGCATGCCGACGGAGCGGGCGGCCTCGTCCGCCTCCGCGGTCGCCTCGCGCAGCGGGGGCAGCCCGGGCGCGTCGGCGACCGACACGATCAGTGCCTCCGGAGAGCCGGACCCGGCGGCCTCCGGCGGGGAGGGCGCCGGATGTGAGGCGGCCGTGAGGACCGTGCCGGAGGGCACGGCGGAGGGCACGGCGGAGGGTGGCGTGGGGGGCGCGGCGGAGGCGACGGAGCGGAGGGTCGTCACATAGGAGGAGACCACCCGGTCGATCACCCGCAGGTCCCGGCCGGGAGGTCCGGCGGCGTGCAGCGGGAGCAGGGCCAGCGGGCCGACGGGACACCACCGGACATGGGGCCAGCGGTCCGCCTCCGGCGCGCCGGTGGCACCCAGCGCCACGAGGACGGGTTCGGCCACCGTGCTCCACAACCGGCCCAGCATGTCGTCGAACGCCCTGTGGGCCGCGTCCAGGTCCGGCCCCGTGTCGTCCGGCCCCGTGTTCGCGTCCGGTTCCGTGCTGTCCGGTCCGGTGTTCGCGTCCGGTTCCGTGTCGTCCGGTTCCGTGTCCGTCGTGTCCGGTGGCCGGACGGTCTCCAACACCCTGACGAACGTCAGCGTGTGGCCGATGACGTCCTCGACGGTCAGCTCGGGCAACGGTACCGGCCTGACCGCGCCCTCCTCCACGATCAGCGCGTCGCAGCGCAGCGGGCTGACGTTGACGATCACGATCGGGCCCGGGAGGTCCACCGTCGCGAGATCGAACCGGGGGACACGCAGGAAGTCGGCGAAGCCGGGCAGCGCCGAGATGTGCGCGACCAGTTCCTCCCACTCCTCGGCCAGCCTGATCCGTACCGAGATCCGATCCGGTTCGCCGAGGGCCGCGGGGAGGAGCGGCCCGTCCGCGGCGCCGTCCTCCGCGTCGAGGGCGGCCCTGATCTCCCCCAGCCGGGCGGCGAGCTCCGGCCATTCGGCGCGCAGCCGGACGAGTTCGTCGTCGGTCCTGATGGCGCGGCTCCACAGGATGGACCGTCCCTGTTCGAGCAGCTCGACCGCCAGGCGCGGCGCGCCCGCCTCGATCGCGCAGGCCGCCGCCTCGGCGGCGACCAACGGCTGCTGGGACAGATGACGTTCCTGGTCGGTCCTGTCCTGCGCCTGCCAGGCGGTGAGGGGCAGGACGTCCAGGGCGTTCCGGTAGGCCTCCATACCCGAGTCGATCCAGCCGATCGACGTCGCGAGCCTGCCCCACCGGGTCGCCGCGTGCAGCCGCAGGACCGGGGACGCCAGAGGGTCGGAGACGGTCGAGCTCCATGCCTCGACGGCCTGGACGGCGTCGTCGGCCTTCCCGGTGGCGCGGAACCGCGCCGCGAGCAGATCGGCCCGAGCGGTGAGGTGGAACGGCCGCCGGGGGGCTCCGGTGAGAAGGCCCGCCAGCGACTCGTCGAGCAGCGCGACGAGCTCGTCGAGTTCGCCGATTCCGTCGAGTTCGCCGAGCGCGGTCTCCGCCGTCGGCGGGCGGTCCCGGCCGCCGGACGGATCTCCCCCCGACGCTCCGGAAAGGCCTCCTTCCCGCGGTCCGGAGAGGTTTTCCTCGTGCGGTGCGGAAGAGGACTCTTCGAATCGTTCGGAAGGGACGCCCGCGAACCGTCCAGAGGGGTTCTCCCCGGACGCCTCGGAACGGGTGAGGTACGCCCGGACGAGGTGCTCGACCATCGCGGGCCGTTCCGGGCCGGTGACGGGCAGCGCGGCGATGCTCTCCCGGAGCAGCCTGTCCGCGGCGTCGAGATCGGCGGCCGCCCCCGTGAGCAGGTACCGCATCAGATGGGCGGCGCCGAGGCCGCCGGTGTAGACCGGACGGAACACGTCGCCGGATCCGGTCTCGACCGCCTCAGCCAGGGCCGCGACGCACCGCTCGATCGTGGCCGGGCCGGGGGCGGGACCGCCCGCGAGCGCGGCGCCGAGGTTGGCCAGGTAGCGAGGGCGCGCGGGATGGCGGGCGGGGACCGCGAGCGTCGCCTGCCGGAGCCGGTGCACGGCCTCCTCCAGGTCGGCGGCCGTCCCCGCGAGACGGAAACGGTTCAGCAGCGCGAGGCCGAGGTTGTTGGCGATCACGGCCGCGAACGGGCCCTCGGCGGGGGCGAGGCCGGCGGCGGTGCGCAGCGTCTCGATCCCCTCGGTGAGGTCCGTCCGGCGGCCGGTGAGCCGGTGCCGGGTGAGGAGGGCCTGGCCGAGGTTCGACAGCCGGGAGGCATGACCCATCCGGGCCGGGCCGGTGTCGGCGACCGACGATCTGGCCCTGGCCACCGCCAGATCGGCCTCGGCGGGGTCGCCGCCGGCGAGCACCTCGGTGGTCAGCACCGCGCTCAGTGTGCTCTCCAGGAACCCGCGCTGGTAGTGCGTCTCCGGCAGGAGCTCCAGGGCCTCGCCGATGACGGCCGCCGCCTCGGCGAGGTCACGGCGGTCGCCGTGGCGCTCGTAGCTCTGCTGGAGCAGCACGCCGAGGTTGCCCAGCCGTACTCCCCGCCAGGGCAGTTCCGCCGGGGTCTCCTCCAGCGCCTCCCTCAGCAGGCCGACGGCCCGTCGCAGGTCGCCGGGGTCACCGTCGGCGCGGTAGCGGGTTCCCAGAGCCGCTCCGAGGCTCGCCCGCACGTCCGCGTGGTCCCAGGTCCCCGCTTCCGCCAGCGGCAGCGCCTCCTCCAGCGTGGCCACCGCCTCGCGCAGGTCCGCGGCCGCCCCCCGCATCTCGTAACGGGCGTTGAAGACCGTCGCGAGTGACCGCAACCATGTCGCCCTGCGCGGATCCCCGGCCCCGGCTCTCTCCAGCGCGCTCCGCAGCGCGGCCTCGGCCTCGGCGAGCGGGGCGGGCTCGCCGGTGTGCGCGGCCTGGTTGATCAGCACCATGGCCAGCGTGTTCCGGCAGTCGTCCCGGGCGTCGTCCCGCGCGGCGAGTACGGCCCGGCGCAGGCACGAGACGGCCTCCGACAGGTCGTCGGCGGAGGGGGAGCCCTGGTGGCGCCGGTTGAGCAGCGCGCCCAGGCGCTGGAGCTCCAGCGCGTGGGAACGCGGATCGCCCCCCGAGGCGCGTACCGCGTGCCGCTGGGCCTCGATGATCTGGTCGAACACCAGCGGATTCCCCGTCCGCCGGTACGTGCCGATCAGCATCGCCATGCCGAGGCGATGGGGGAGCGAGCGTATCCGCCAAGCCATGTCACACCTCGAGGGGACGAGATCTCGCCTGGGGCCTGTTCTGCGGATCTTTTCGCCTGCTGCGGTCGCCACGGCGAAGATCCACGAAACAGGCCCTACGACACGGAGGTGACGTGCGCGCGGTAGGGGCGCAGCATCACGTTGAGGTGGTTCAGGCCCTCGCCGGTGTCGAGATCGACGTACAGCGGGGTCGGCGCCAGCGGCAGCGGCCCGCACCGGTCCTCGAAGAGGACGATGCTGCGGTTGGGCAGGTCCCTGCGGGAGATCCAGTCCAGCCCCGCGGTGGAGGGGTCGTTGCGGCGCAGCCAGTGCGCCCACTGCCGGGTCAGCGGGTAGTCCGGCGGCTGCGCCTGGATCAGCCACTCGTCCTGCGCGACCGCCGCCAGCGCCGGAGTGCTGGCCAGCGAGGTCAGGGTGAGCTCCCGGCGCGTCTCGACCAGGGACAGCCGCCTGCCCCGCACCGTCTCGTACGGCAGCAGCCTCGGTCCCGCGTCGTCGAACAGGACCGAGCGCAGCAGGCACTCGGCGAGCGCGGTGCTCTGCTCGTAGGCCAGATAGCAGTGGCCGTACTCCTCCTCGACGGTCCCGTCGAAGCGTCCCCCGCCGAGGCCGGAGTGGATCCGCGCCGGGGTGAAGGCCTCGCACGGCCGCTTCCGGTCGTGCACCCTCCACAGAGGTGTCCCCTTGGGCAGCAGCAGCCGGTGCGGGTGGCCGTCGTGCTTGTTCGGAGGGATCTGCCGGGGCATCTCAGTACTCCTCTCGCAGGGCCAGGGCCGCTTCGGCGACGAGGTCGCCCTGGTCGGCCACGAGCCGGGCGGGAATCTCGTCGAGCAGCGCGTTCCCCCTGAGCCACCAGTCGGCCGCGCCCCAGGGGTCGGTCGCGGCGCCGAGGATCCGGTTGACGGTGAGTACGGCGGGCAGCGGCACGCCGCCGGGGCCGAACTGGAAGGACGGCAACCGGACGCCGCCGTCCGCCCGGCGCAGCCGCAGTAGTCCGGGCCGGTCGGGGGCGCCCCCCGCGGCGAGCAGCTCCCCGGGGGTGAGGCAGGGCGTGGCGAGCAGCGCCTCCCGGACCCGCAGGATCTCCTCGTCGAGGCCGGTCTCCGCCCGCGGCTCCTGCGACGTCTCCTCGCCGAGATCGGCCTCCGCCCGCCGTTCCGGTGGCATGCCCTCGTCGAGGTCGAGTTCCGCCAGGTCGGGGAGCATCTCCCGGAGCCGCTCCAGTGTCACCGACAGGTCGTCGGCCACGGACGCGCCCCGGTAACCGGCCGTCTCCAGCAGGATCACGCGACGGATCTCGTGGCCGCGCGGCAGTGAGAGCCGCAGCAGGCTGAGTAGCTCGAACCAGGCCGCCGTCGCCTCGTCGCCGGTCTCCGTCGCGATCCGCCGGAGCAGGTCACGCGTGCGCGTCCACGCCTCCTCGTCGAGCGCCCGGCGGATCTCGCCGAGGCGGCTCGTCAGAAAGGCCGCGAGGTCTCTTCCGGGCACTCGGTCTCTCCCGTCTTCGGTGACAGGTGTTTTCCGTGATGCGCGAGAACATCCAGCGGGACGAAGGCTCCTCGCCGTCGCGGGATCAGGCTCCCGACCCCGTGGCAGCGCCAGCTTAATGTAGCCAGGACAGATATTTGATGGAACTTTTCATTTATCCAGCATTAGTCGCGCCGGGGTTCCGCACCCGCGCCACACGGCGTCCTCGGCGGCCGCTCCGGCCGGCCTGCCCGGAGTCGTTGTTCCCGGACAATCGGGATGACGAGCGCGTATCCGCCCTGAAACCCGCCGTGCGGCCGGGCCGGGATCGCGCGCGCAGCCCCGCCCGGGAGGTGAACCTCGCTATATCCTCGGGCATTCACCGGCGAAATCGGATTGTGCGATGTGCCGGGCGCCGGCCGGACGACGCCGGGAATGGCCGGTCGGCGGAGTTCACCGAAGTCACCGTCGGGCCGTGGAAAACGAGGACCAAGCGTGCGGGAGACGGGCGTGCACGCCGTCTTCCGGGTTCCGGTCGCCTTCAAGGACCTATGTGCACGAACGGCGCCCAGCGGAAGGGCTCGTCCTCGTCCTCCCGGACCCTGCGCGCCGCCTCGTGAACGGCCCGCGCGGCTCGCGACGGGTCCGGGCCGTCCGCCGTCGCGACGTGTTCGTAGACGGTCCCGGCGAAGGCGGCCGCGACCTCGTCCGCCACCGGCCACAGCGTGGCGACCACCCGGCGGAAGCCCGTCACCTGCAGCGCGCCCGCCAGATGGATCGCCTCGTCGGCCAGGCCGACACGCGTCACGGCGGTCGCGCAGGCCGAGAGGTAGGCGAGGTCTCCCCTGCCGCCGCGGATCCGGCCTATCTCCGCCACGGTGAGAGGACCGTCGCGCAGGTGCAGCGCGCTCCTGCTGGGGTGGTCGTCCTTTGACTCCGCATGGCAGGCGAAGTGCGCCCAGCCGCACGTGGCGAGGGCGGCGACGACCCGGTCGCGGGTCGCGTCCGGCCCCTCCAGCAACGTGATCGGCGGCCCCGCGAGCGAGGCGGCCGTCCTGGCCTCCTCCGACGCGCCGGGCAGGGGTGGCAATTTCGGCATTCCTGGCACCTCGGGCACGGAGACCACCAGCGTGCCGGTGGCGGCCTCCCGCGGCGCGTCGGCCCCGGCCACCGAGCGAAGCGTCGTGACGTAGGAGGAGACGGCGCGGTCGAGCACGCACGATCCCGCCTCGCCGGTGAGCCCCGCGGCGTGGATCGGCACCAGCGCGAGCGGCCCGGTCAGGCACCACCAGATCCTCGGCCGGCGGTCGTCCGCGGGAGGAGAGTCCATCCCCAGGGCGTCCAGCACGGGAGCGGCCACGACGTGCCAGAGCCAGGCGAGCACCTCGTCCAAGTGCTCCACGGCCCACAGGGACTCGTCGGGCGTGGCCGTCCCCCCGGTCAGCAGGCCCAGCGCCGCCCCCAGGGACTGCGCCTTCGCCAGGGTGTCCTCGATCGTCAGGTCCGGCAGCGGAACGAGCCGGACGGCGCCTTCGGCGACGAGGAGCGCGTCACAGCGCAGCACGCTCACGTTGACGATCACGATCGGGCCGGGCAGCGACGTCTCCTCAAGACGCAGCCGCGGCAACCGCAGGAAATGCTCGAACCCCGGTGATCGCCGTACCTGGGCGACGATTTCCTCCCACTCCCGCGTGAGCTTGATGCGGTGGGCGATCCGGTCGTGCCCGCCGGAGGCCGCGAAGGGGTCGGCGAGGCCCAGCCCGGCCGGATCGGAGTCGAGGACCGAACGGATCTCCCTGAGCCGAGCGGCGAGATCGGGATGCTTGAGCTCCAGCCGGGTCAGCTCGTCACCGGTCCGCACCGCCCGGTTCCAGAGCACCGAACGGCCCTGTTCGAGCAGCTCGACGGCAATGGACAGCTCGCCCGCCTCGATCGCGCAGGCCGCCGCCTCCGAGGCGAGGGTCAGCCGCTCGGCCAGCATGCGCTCCTGGTCGGAGCGGTCCTGCGCCTGCCCCGCGGTGAGGGGCAGCAGGTCGATCGCGGTCCGGTAGGCGCGCAGCCCGGAGCCGATCCACCCCATGCGGGTGGCGAACCTGCCCCACTCGACCGCCGTGTGCAGCCGCAGGTCCACGGGCGCGCCCGCGTCGAGGGTGGGCTCCTGCCACAGCCGGATCGCGATCTTGGCGTCTTCGACGTATCCGTTGTCCTTGGCCCGGGTCGCCATCAGATCGGCGAGCGTGGCGAGATGGTAGGGGCGTCGTACGGCGCCGCGAGGCGGGATCGTCTCCTCCATCAGGGCTATCAGACGGTCGAGCGCGTCCGGGGCGGGGGCCGCCTCCAGCATGGCGAACTCCGTCCTGGCGAAGTGTTCGACCAGGTTCTGGTGGAGCCAGTGTTCCCCGGGCAGTGCCGCGAGGCTCTCCGCCAGCAGTCGCCGCGCCGTGACGAGGTCGTCGTGGCGACTGTCGTCGTCCAAGTCCTCGGCGGCCTCGTGGCGAAGATGGTGCGCGACCCCGAGGAGGCCGAGGTAGATCGGGCGCATCACATCGCTCACGTCGTCCGCGCAGGCCTGGCTCAGCACCGCCATGGACTCCTCGATGTCCGCGGGTTCCACGGTGTGGACGTACCGTTCGGCGAGCGCGCGGCCGAGCATGGCGAGATAACGCGGTCTGGCCGGATTGCCCGGAGGGACGGACACCGCCTCGCGCAGCCGGTCGATCGCCTCGTCCAGATCCACCCTGGTGCCCGCATGCTGGAAGCGCCTGTGCAGCATCTGGCCCAGGATGTGAGAGGCGACCGCCGTCTGTACGCCGCCCGGAGACAGGACGCCGTACATCGTACGGAGTGTCTCGATGGCGGCGGTGAGGTCCGCGGGATCGGCGGTGATGTCGTGACGCACACTCAGAGCGTCCGCGTAGGTCAACAGCCGGGGACCGTATTCGAAGTCGTCGGCGGGGGTCATGCTCGCGGCGGCCAGGGTCGCCGCCACCGCGTGGCCGGCCTCCTCGGCGTTGCCCGAGCGCGCGGCCCGCGTCGCCAGCGTCGCTCCCAGTGAGGTCAGGGTGAAGGCGTGCTGGAGGTGGCCGTCGGGAACCAGCCGCATCGCCTCGCCGAGCGACGCCAGCGCCTCGTCGAGGTCGCCGGGGTCGCCGAGACTCCGGTACCTCATGCTCAGGGCGTTCGCGAGGCCGTTCAGCGGCATGACGCGTGCCACGTCCTTCAGGGACTCCGAATCCAGTGCCGATCTGAACAGCTCGATGGCCCTGACCTGGCCCGTGAGGTCGCCCTTGTGAAAATGGCCGGCGCTCAGGGCGGATCCGAGGCTTCCCAGGGCGTGGGAATGGACGTCACCTCCCGGCTCGCTCAGCTCCACCGCGTCGTTCAGCGCGTCCACGGCCTCGTGTAGGTCGCCGGGCGCCTCCTGCCGCCGATAGCGGGTCACGAGCATCTTCCCGAGGAGGATGAGCCGTTGGGCCCTGTTGGGATCGGCCGGATCCGTGACGGACAGCGCCTCGCGCATCGCCGTCACCGCCTCGTCGAGATCGTCGGTCCCGCCGGTGCAGGCGGCATGGTTGGTGAGGGCGACGGCGAGCCTGGTGAGATAGTTCGTCTGTCCTCCCGCCAGCCGTATGGCCTCGCGCATCACGGTGACGGCCTCTTCGGCGTCCGCGGCCGAGTGGGTGATCAGATACCGTCTGTTGAGCGACCCGCTCAGCGCCCACAGCTCTTTGGCCTGAGCCTGCGGATCCGACCGGGAGGCGTGCACGACCCGCCGGTCCGCCTCGATGATCTCGTCCAGCAGACGGGGATCGGGATTCCTCTGGTAGGCGAGGATGCACAGGACCCTCACCGTGGAGTGGGGGAACGACCGCAGCGCGGCCAGGGAGAAGACGGGGCGGCGTGCCACGGGGACATCCTCGCCCGGTGTCCGGCCGGCGTGGGCCGGGGGCTGACGATCGTTGCGGTTCGGTGACTCCGCGGGCGGAGGCCGTACGGCACCGCCGCCGAGAACGAGGGGTGGAGAGCGCGCCGGGGTAAAAACCGTCCGGGGTGTCGCGGGTGGTTAGCGGGGGAGAGCCCGGGTAGGACCCGCAGCATGGCACAGGGGGGATGGATCTCTCGCTGGCCGGTGTTCCGGCAGCTCAGGGGAGAGGATCCGAGGGGAACGGCCGCCCGCTCGGCGCGCACCGACGCGCTGAGACCGCGGACCGAGGAGGCCGACAGCGTCGCGAGGTCGGTCTGCCCTTACTGTGCGGTCGGCTGTGGCCAGCTCGTCTACGTCAAGGACGGCCGTGTCACCCAGATCGAGGGTGATCCGGACTCGCCCATCTCCCGCGGCAGGCTCTGCCCGAAGGGTTCGGCGAGCAAGCAACTGGTCACCCATTCCGGCAGGCAGACGCGCGTGCTCTACCGGCGGCCCCACGGCACCGAGTGGGAGGCGCTCGACGTCGAGACCGCGATGGACATGATCGCCGACCGGGTGCTCCGCACCCGGCGGGAGACCTGGCAGCAGGAGGAGGACGGCAAGACGGTCCGGCGCACCATGGGCATCGCCAGCCTGGGCGGGGCGACGCTGGACAACGAAGAGAACTACCTGATGAAGAAGCTCTACACCGCCCTCGGTGCGATCCAGGTCGAGAACCAGGCCCGTATTTGACACTCCTCGACCGTCCCCGGTCTGGGGGCCAGCTTCGGGCGTGGCGGCGCGACGGACTTCCAGCAGGATCTCGTGAACTCCGACTGCATCGTCATCCAGGGCTCGAACATGGCCGAATGCCATCCGGTCGGGTTCCAGTGGGTGGTCGAGGCCAGGGCCAGGGGCGCGAAGGTGTTCCACATCGACCCGCGCTTCACCCGCACCAGCGCGATCGCCGACCGGCACCTGCCGATCCGCGCGGGCAGTGACATCGTCCTGCTCGGCGCGCTGATCAACCACGTGCTGGTCAACGAGCTGGACTTCCGCGAGTACGTGCTGGCCTACACCAACGCCTCGTCGATCATCTCCGAGGGGTTCAGGGACACCGAGGACCTTGACGGGCTGTTCTCCGGCTTCGACCCGGAGACACGTAAGTACGACCCGTCCACCTGGGCGTACGAGGGAGTGAGCGAGGAGGCGGCCGCCGGGCAGCGCAGCGAGCAGCTGGAGGGCGACGAGCGGTTCGAGGGCGGCGCGAAGCCGGAGGGCGGCGAGATGCTGGAGGGCGGTCCCCGCCACGCCGAGGCCGCGGGCGCCGACCAGTACGGCGCGGGCGGCGCGCAGTCGCAGGCCAGGCCGCCGACGGACCCGACGCTGCGCCACCCGCGCTGCGTCTACCAGATCCTCAGACGCCACTTCGCGCGCTACACCCCGGAGCTGGTCGAGGAGGCGTGCGGCATCTCCCGGACGGACTTCGCCGAGCTGGCCGAGGCGATCACGGCGAACTCGGGACGGGAGCACACCACCGCCTGGGTGTACGCGGTCGGCTGGACCCAGCACACCGTCGGCGTGCAGTACATCCGCACCGCCGCGATCCTGCAGCTGCTGCTGGGCAACATCGGACGCCCCGGCGGCGGCATCCTGGCGCTGCGCGGCCACGCCAGCATCCAGGGCTCGACCGACATCCCGACGCTGTTCAACATCCTGCCCGGTTACCTGCCGATGCCGCACGCCCACCGGCACGAGAACCTGGACGACTACCTGGCCCACGCGGGCGCCGACACCGGCTTCTGGGGCAGGAAGGGCTCCTACATGGTGAGCCTGCTCAAGGCCTGGTGGGGCGAGGCCGCCACCGAGGACAACGACTTCTGCTTCGGCCACCTGCCCCGGCTCACCGGCGACCACGGCCACTACACGACCGTGATGGGGCAGATCGACGGCACCGTGAAGGGGTACTTCGTGGTGGGGGAGAACCCCGCGGTCGGCTCCTCCGGCGGCAAGGCGCAGCGTCTCGGGCTGGCCAACCTCGACTGGCTGGTCGTGCGCGACCTGACCCTGCTCGAGACGGCCACGTTCTGGAAGGACGGCCCCGAGCTGGCGACCGGGGAGATGCGCACCGAGGACATCGCCACCGAGGTGTTCTTCATGCCCGCGGCCAGTCACGTGGAGAAGGAGGGCAGTTTCACCAACACCCAGCGGCTGCTGCAGTGGCGGCAGAAGGCGCTCGACCCGCCCGGCGACTGCCGCAGCGACCTGTCGTTCTACTACCACCTCGGCAAGCGGATCAGGGCGCGCCTGTCCGCCGACGAGATCGACCGCCCGCTGCGCGAGCTGACCTGGGACTATCCGGAGGAGGGCGAGCACGCCGAGCCGTCGGCGGCGGCGGTGCTGCGCGAGATCAACGGTACGGGCCCCGACGGGCGGGCGCTGTCGGCCTACACCGAGCTCAAGCCGGACGGCTCGACCCGGTGCGGCTGCTGGATCTACTGCGGTGTCTACGCCGACGAGGTCAACCAGGCGGCCAGGCGCAAGCCCGGACGCGAGCAGAGCTGGGTCGCCCCCGAATGGGGCTGGGCCTGGCCGGCCAACCGGCGCACCCTCTACAACCGGGCCTCGGCCGACCCCGAGGGGCGCCCGTGGAGCGAACGCAAGGCCTACGTCTGGTGGGACGCGGAGAAGGGCGAGTGGACCGGGCACGACGTGCCCGACTTCGAGAGGAACAAGCCGCCCGGCTACCTGCCGCCCGTCGGCGCCCAGGCCGAGGAGGCGCTGGCCGGCGGCGACCCGTTCATCATGCAGGCCGACGGCAAGGGCTGGCTGTTCGCCCCCGCGGGCCTGGCCGACGGGCCGCTGCCGACCCACTACGAGCCGCACGAGTCACCGCTGAGCAATCCGCTGTACGGCCGGCAGGCCAACCCCGCGCGCCGGATCTACGACCGCCCGGAGACCCCCTACAACCCGCCGGAGTCGCCGCGCTTCCCGTACGTGCTCACGACGTACCGGCTCACCGAGCACCATACGGCGGGCGCCATGAGCAGGCCGCTGTCCTATCTGGCCGAACTACAGCCCGAGCTGTTCTGCGAGGTCTCGCCGCAGCTGGCCGAGCTGCTCGGGCTGGTCAACGGGGGCTGGGCGACCATCGTGACGACCCGCACCGCGATCGAGGCCCGCGTCCTGGTCACCGAGCGTGTCCGGCCGCTGCGGCTGCAGGGCCGTACGGTGCACCAGGTCGGCCTGCCGTACCACTGGGGCTGGAGGGGTCTGGTCACCGGTGACGTCACCAACGACCTGCTGCCCATCGTGCTCGACCCGAACGTCTACATCCAGGAGGGCAAGGCCGTCACCTGCGACCTGCGGCCCGGCAGGCGTCCCACCGGCAGGGCGCTGCTCGAACTGATCGAGGAGTACCGCGATGGCTGAGCGGATGGGCTTCTTCACCGACACGAGTGTCTGCATCGGGTGCAAGGCATGCGAGGTCGCCTGCAAGGAGTGGAACGGCGTGCCCGACGACGGGTTCGTCTTCCGCGCGACCTCCTACGACAACACCGGTGGCCTGGGCGCCGACACCTGGCGTCACGTGGCCTTCATCGAGCAGTCCCGCCTGGTACGGCGCGGGGCCGAGGAGACGGCTCCGGACGGCCGGGCGACCCCCCTGGAGGTTCCGGGCGGCACGGACGGGCAGGACGGGCAGGGGGGCATCGAGGGCTGGCTGATGTCGTCGGACGTGTGCAAGCACTGCACGCACGCCGCCTGCCTGGACGTCTGCCCGACCGGGGCGCTGTTCCGCACCGAGTTCGGCACGGTGGTCGTGCAGGCGGACATATGCAACGGCTGCGGGTACTGCGTGCCCGCCTGTCCCTACGGCGTGATCGACCGCAGGGAACGCGACGGCCGGGCGTTCAAGTGCACGATGTGCTACGACCGCCAGCTCGGCGGCCTCGAACCCGCCTGCGCCAAGGCGTGCCCGACCGACTCCATCCAGTTCGGGCCGCTGGACGAGCTGCGGGCCAGGGCCGAGGAACGCGTCGAGCGGCTGCACGGCGAGGGCAGGACGGAGGCCCGCCTCTACGGCGAGAGCCCCGACGACGGCGTGGGCGGGGACGGGGCGTTCTTCCTGCTGCTCGACGAGCCGGAGGTGTACGGCCTGCCGCCCGACCCGGTGGTCACGACCCGGGACCTGCCCGCGATGTGGCGGTGGGCAGGGGGAGCGGCGCTCTCCCTGGCCGGAGCCGTCGCACTGTCGTTCCTGAGCACGAGGAGGAGCCGGTGACACCGTGGTCCGGGACGGGACGCCTCCGCGGGGTGGGGGCGGCGAGGCGTGAGAAGAGGCCGGTGGTGTCGTGGCCCAGGGCGGGCCGGCGCCTCCGCGAGGGGGGGCGGCGGTGAGGCGCGGAGAGGAGGCGATGGTCCCGGAGGCGGAGTTCCGGTCCTACTACGGGCAACCGATCATCAAGCCCCCCGTCTGGCACGAGCCCCACATGCCGAGCTACCTCTACCTCGGTGGGTTGTCCGGGGCCGCGTCCCTGATGGCGGCCGCCGCCGGGATCACCGGGCACGACCGCCTCGCCCTGACCGCCCGGGTGACCGCGGCGCTCGGGGCCACCGCGGGAACCGGGTTCCTGGTCGCCGAGCTCGGCAGGCCGGAGCGGTTCCTCAACATGCTGCGCGTGTTCAAACCGACCTCTCCGATGAGCATGGGATCGTGGCTCCTGGCCGTCCACAGCGGGCTGGCCACGCTCGCCGCCGCCTCGGCACTCGGCCCCGTCCTGCCCGCCTCGGCGGCCACCGCCGTCCTGCGCGCCCCCGCCGTCGCGGCCGTACTGCCCGTCGCCGGTAATGCCGCCGTCGCGGTCACCGCGATCACCGGCCCGCTGATGTCCACCTACACCGCCGTCCTCCTCGCCGACACCGCCGTGCCCGCCTGGCACGAGGGGCATCGGGAGCTGCCGTTCCTGTTCGCCGGGAGCGCGCTGGCCAGCGCGGGGGCCGCGGGCATGCTGGCGACCCCTCGTGGGCAGGCGGCCCCGGCCCGGGCCGCCGCCGTACTGGGAGCCGTCGTGGAGACGGTCGCCGGCGCCGTGATGGAGCGGCGGCTCGGCCTGGTCGGCGAGCCGTATCGGCAGGGGAAGGCGGGCCGCCGGATGCGTGTGGCCCGTGCTCTGACGGTGGGCGGCGGGCTGCTCGCAGCCGTGGCCGGGCGCAGCCGCGTCCTCACCGGCCTGTCCGGTGTCGCCCTCACCGCCGGCGCGCTGTGCACCCGCTTCGGTGTCCTGGAGGCGGGCCGGGCCTCGGCCGCCGACCCGAAGTACACCGTGGTACCCCAGCGTCGCCGTCTCGACGCGAGACGGGAGACGGAGGCGGCACCGACCCCGACGTGATCACGGTTCCCGGCACACCCGCCGCCTCGCTGCTTCCCTCCGCCGAGCCCTCATCGGCCACCGATCACCGATCGTCGCTTCACCGGCCACCGATCGTCGGACACCCGACACCGGACACCGGACACCAGGCACCGGGTACGGCGTGCCGCGGTCCTCGTCCCGCCGCGCGCCCCCTCCCCGAGTAAGTTCTCTCTTGGAGGCGTCTGGGCGCCTGGTGGCCCCCGCGGTCTTCAAAACCGACGAGGCCGAGGTCCTCGGCCTGGCGGGTTCGATTCCCGTCCGCCTCCGCCACCTGGGGAAACGCATGAAACCAGGAGAGGCGACCGAGAAGGCTCAGCCTAAATGATCTCTCCTGGGGGCCCGATGAGAACAAAATGAGAACATCTCGTCAGTTTGCTTTCGCGGTCTTCCGGCCGGGGATGAGCGCCACCACTTTCTCCGCTGCGTCGTCCAGTACCGCTTGACGAACGTGCTGGTAGAGACCCCGGGTGATAGTCGTCGTCGGAGTATCCGCCAGGCATGCACGTGTAGCCTCGGATCTGTGGGGCCTTTGACGTGCGGACTCACGTTGGGGCCCCACCCCTGACACTGCGGCGCCCCGCCGTCCCGAAGGACGACGGGGCGCTTGTGCTCTTTCTGGCAGGATGATCTCTCCACATTCCCCTCGTGAAGGACACCTGCTATGAGGCGATTGCTCGCTCTGGCGGCCGCCATCCTGGCCGCATCCGCCCTCACCGCACTCCCCGCGGCCGCGCAGTCCTCTGCTCCCGACCCGGCGCAGGCGGTCAAACGGCAGCTACGGGCCGACCACGGCGTGCAGATCACTGAAGTCTCTCGCACCGTCTTCAACAGCAAGGACAAGAAGTCGAGTTCGATTGGGTTCCGCTACAACAGCCGACTGCAGCTCGGCCCCGCCAGCCCTGTCGCCGTCGACACCTCCATGCAGATAGTGCTTGGCCCGGAGGTCAAAGAGACGGTGGAGGAGGAGTTCCCTGAGCTGGGAAGGGCGCTGGAGGGGCCGATCGCTGTGACCGTAGTCGGCGGGCGTGTCTACATGTCTGGTGTCTACGCGCTGCCCAGGGGCAAAACCTGGGTGAGTGTGGAGGTGCCGAAATCAGATGGGCCGGTGGCCAAGTACGTCGGGGAAGTCGCCAGCCAGCAGAAGACGGTCAACGTGTTCGACCCGGCGGCTTTGAAGACCCTGCTGAAGGGGGTGACGGCCAAGCCGGTCTCCGGCGGGTTCTTCTACCAGGGCAAGTTTGCCCGGCCGAAGGGGAGTTGGCGGTTGTGGACCGACGCCGTGGGCCTTCCCACCCGTCTGATGACCAGCAGGGCCAGCAAAATGATGACTGAGAGGGTCGACACCCGCTACACGGACTGGGGGATGCCGCTTGTGGTTGTGCCGCCGCCAGCTGACGAGGTCGTCGACTACAAGGAGTTGAAGGATCCCTGGAGCTTCTCCGCGTCTGATCCGCAGGAGCTCATCAATACGGTGAAGTAACCGGTGGCTGGCGCCCCGTCGTCCTTCGGGACGGCGGGGCGTTTTCAGTTGTTCAGAGGCCGTTCACTAGGATCGCCCGAGTACCACGCACCACCCGGGGGAGACCATGGCCGACGACGAGTTCCCGCCCGACCTGCTCGACGCGCAGCGCGCCTACTGGGCGGCGGACGCCCGCGTGCAGGAGGTCACCGCGCGCTGCCGTCGTCGCAGGAGGTCTTGAACGGCGCCATGACCGACGAGCAGCGGGCCGAGCTGGTGGAGGTGCGGGAGGCCCGGCTGCAGGCTCTGGAGGCGCTGAACCGGCACCCGTGGTGGGCGACGGCGGGGGACCGGTACGCCGCGCAGAAGGCGCTGCGGAAGGCAGCTGAGAACTAATGTGACCCTGTCACATCACGACTCGTCGCACCGGCGCCATTACAGCCGCTGCCACAGTGTGGGCACGTTCGGCGGCTCCCAGCCGGGGAACGACGGGTGAGCTTGGATGCACTTGTAGTTGACGCCGTCGTAGCTGGCCAAGTCCTCGAATTTGTAGTGGTGATACTGCTCCCAAGGCTTATGGAGGACCTTGGTGAAGGTGATGGTGGGGATAGGGGTGGACAGCGACCCATGGTCGTAGTGGGCAAGAGCGGCGGCGGGTGAGGTGCTGTAGAGGGTGATGCTCAGTACGGCTGTGGAGAGGAGCGCGATGGTAGGTGCTGCGCGGCGCGGTTTCACGGTGGCTCCATAGGGTGGGGGCGGGAACACAACCTCCTTACAGTGCCTTGATCTACCAGGCGTGAGGAGCTACCGGTTCCCCATATTTCGGCTGCATGGCGTGCCACTCGCAGACTGTTTTGCCGGACCTGAAAGGAGCCCTCACCGCGGGGTGAGGGCTCTCCAGCGAGTGGCTACTCGCGCGGTGGCTCAGACGAAGTAGAAGCCCTTGAAGTACCAGCCATTGCTGCGGAGTTCGCACTGGCCGACCCAGGCGTATGCCTCCAAGCGTTTAGCGGTGAGATCCCGGTCCACTTGGCACTGCTCCAAGGTGGCGAAGGGGCCGTGCGCGAATCCGGGGGGCGGCTCGCCCGGAGGGGTGGCGAGGGCGGAGGCGGGAGCCGCGCCGGTCAGGGCGGCGGCTCCTAGTGCTGCCGCGAGTAGGGCTGCGGCTGATAATCGACGGATCTTCACGGTGACTCCTTACGGCTGGGTAGGAGGACACCTTCAGATGAGCACCGATCGGCGAGGCCGGGGAGCTCCCGATTCTCCATATTTCGGCCGCATGGCCTGCGTTTCACGGCTGTTTCGCCGGGCCTGAGCAACGGGATGCCCCGTCGCCCTCTTCGGAGGGCGACGGGCCGCTCTTCTGCGTACGGTTTGAGATCAGGCGGGCAGGTCCCAGGCCGGTCCGTCCGGCTCGCCCAGCCACACGTACTGCCGGTCCGCGGTGACGGTGAGGCCGAACGCCGACTGGTGCGGAGACCCGGCACCCTGCCAGAGCAGGACGGCGTCCTCAACCGCGTCCCACAGCCGCGCCGGGCCATGCTGATGCACGATCCACCCGCTGGCAGGATCCGATCTGACGTCGGCTCGCGACCCGGTACCGACGTCCAACAGGATCGTCATGTCGCCCCCTGATGCCCGCTGGGCGGCCGGGGCGGCGAGCTGGGCGACGAACAGGGCGGCCTCGTCGTCCAGGATCGCCGGGTCGATCCTGGACTCCCGGGCCGGTCCGATGCCGGTCGCGATCGGCGGCCGGGGTGGCGGCATGTGAGAGCGGGCGCGCATGAAGTAGAGGTCTTCCTTGAGGAACCGGCCGCTCGCCGTCCCTTCACCCTCACGGGTGAGGTGGGCGAAGGCGACTCCGCCCATCCACCCCCACATGGGCGTGGTGATGCTCCCGCCAGCGCGGACCTGCCCCATCCACGCCGGGGGGATGGTCCGTACCGAGCAGGTGCCGATCAGCCGGTCGTAGGGGGCCCGCTCCGGCCAGCCGTGTAGGCCGTCGCCCACCACCAGTGTCGGCGCGTACCCCACCTCCGAGATGGCTCTGCGGGCGCGCTCGGCCACGGCCGGGTCGTACTCGACGGACGTGACCGCGTCGTCACCGATCCGGTGACACATCAGCGCGGTCGAGTAGCCGGTGCCCGTGCCGATCTCCAGCACCCGGTCACCCTCGCTGATCCCTGCGGCCTCCAGCATCATCACGACCAGGCTCGGAGTCGTTGACGACGAGCTGGGCGATCCCGTCACCGCGTCCGCGGACTCTCCGGCCAGCGTGCCTTCGACCTGCGTCACCCACGTCTCGTCGGTGTAGACCATGGCCAGCCAGTCGCGTTCGTCCATCCCGGCGCGGCGGACGGCCGTCCACACGTCACCGCGGGCCGCATCCGCACGCAGGAAGATGGCGTCCCCGACGAACACCTCGCGCGGCACGGCTTCCAGCGCCGCCCGCCAGCCGGCAGACCCTACGGTGTTCGCCAGCGTACGGCGGAGCATCGTGGCTGTTTCGCTCACGATCACCATCCTTCCAAGAGCAGGTCAGCGATGGCCTGTGCCATCGCGTCGGCGCCGGGCAGCCAGGCCCATTGCCCGTTCGGGTTGCACTCGATGAACACCCATCGTTTCGTCTCGGCTTCGAGTGCGAAGTCGAACGCGCCGAATACCAGACCGAAGTGGGCGAGGTAAGCGTGCAGGGCGTTGGTGATCGGTTCGGGGACGTCGATAGGGTCGTGGATCAGCTTCTCCCAGTCGCCGCTGCGCCAGTCGAGCGCACCGTCCGGAGTGCTGATCCGGTGTGCGAAGACCTTCTGGCCGGCCACGGTGACCCGGGCATCGGCGACCTTCGGGATCTCCTGCTGGAACAGGTGGGCGGTGACGGCCACCGACTCGTCCAGGTCCTCGGAGGTGACCTGCTGCGTCCAGATCGCTGATCGGCTGCCGTCTGGGCCCGGCGGGCAACCGCGGAAGGATTTGTAGACGACGGATCCCCGCTGGGCGAACGTCAGCGCCTGCTGCACGTCGTTCGTGATCAGGGTGCGAGGAACGGCCAGTCCGAGCTGGGCGGCCGTCTGGAGCTGCGCGGGCTTGTAGTCGGCGCGGCCGATCGCGTCGGGGTGGTTGACGTACACCGAGCCGTGCAGGGTGCGCAGGATGCCACCGAGCCCATGCTGAGCCTCGGCGGCGCTGAACTGCTGCTGCTCGGCGGGCAGGTGGGCGAACCGGGAGGCGTAGGAGGTGGGGCGGCGGTAGTACACCGCCCCCGACCTCCGCGAGCCCGATGTCGCGGCTCGGCGTACGCAGCCGGCCATCCCACTCCGTGTGCTCGTCGCCGATGGAGGCGCCGAACGCCAGGCCCGTGCCGATGTCGGCCGGGTCGACGCGGGCGACCTGGACGCGGCGCTCGTTCAGTGCCTCGATGACCAGGTTGGCCGTGACGTCTTCGGCTGACGTGAGGACCAGCACGGTCTGTCGTGGGGGCCGCACCGGCTTAACTGTCGGTGTTGGAGTCGTCGGCGACGTTGGAGCTGCCGCTGGAGCCGTCGCTGCCGCAGCCCTTCGACGTGGTCACGGTGACGGTGTTGGCCATGTCGACGATGCCGCCGTTGCGGTCACGGAAGGTGGTGGTCTGGGTCGCCGGGTCGAGGGTGACGCGGTCGTACGGCGGCTCTGCTGTGGGGAGCGGGTCGGTCGTGCGGGTGAGCCCCCAAGGGCTCGGGGTGAGGGGGGAGTGTTCTGCGGTGATGGTCATGGCGGGTCCTCCAGCCGGTGATGCCAGTTGGTTTGCTCCATTCACAGTGGGTGCTGCGGGGCGCGCGGTCATTGCGGGCGGGGGGTCAATGACCCGCACATGCCTTCACGGTGAGTGGTGATTCGGTTACGGTTCATCTGTCGGCGTTCGTGAACCGCGGAGGCGGCCTCATGGGGCAGATCACCAGGTCAAGGCGTGCACAGATTCGACGCGAGGCGACCGCCATCCGCATGCGCGGCCAGCGAGCGGGCTTGCCCTTGGAGCGGATCGTCACCGCCATCTGCACCACCTGCCCGGAGGTGCTGCCGCTGGAGGCGTGGCGGCTGGCGCTGGGATGGTCCCGCGCCCAAACCGTCACCAAGGTCGGTGACCTCTACCTCGCCGACGGGCTGCAGCCGACCGCTCTGTCGGAGGCGATGCTGTGCCGGTATGAGCACGGTCAGGACCGGCCGGGTCCGGAGTACGCGGTGATGCTCGCTCGCGCCTACGAGGCCCGCCCAGATCAGCTCGGGTTGCCGATTCATGCGCAACGGTGCTGTGTGGCCTCTCCAACACCATTGACTGCCGTCGTTACCGTGAGTGAAGACGAGAGTGACGATGAAAGGGAAGATCCCATGCGACGACGCACACTGATCAAGGCGGTGGGACTGTCCGTCCCACTGCACCTGCTGTCGAATCTCGAAGACACTCTCGCGGTCCCTGCCGAAATAGGACACCCCGCGACCCTTGCCGAAGTCCAGCAGCGACTACGGACCGCACGCAACCAGTTCGACGCCAGCGCGCTGACACCCCTGCTGGGCGGCTTCCCGGGCATGCTTGCCGTCGCACTCGACACGGCCGAACGAGTCGACACCCCGGCCGGGTGGGCGCTGCTGGCCAGCTGCTACAACCTGGCGACCGACACCCTGAATAAGGTCGGCAGGAAAGAGACCGCACGCCTCACCGCCGATCGGGGGGTGACCTACGCGCAACGGTCCGGGGAACCGGTGGCGATGGCAGCTTCGGCCCGGGCGCTGGGAATGATGCTGCGCACCGCGGGCCGCCACGCCGCGGCGACGAAGGTGGTCGAGCGGGCCGCCGACACCCTGGAGGTCATGGGGTTGCGCACCGCACCCCAGATGGGCATGTACCTGCGGCTGATGTGCACCTCCGCCTACACTCAGAGCCAGGCCGGCAACCGGGTGGAAGCGTTCGCGCGGCTCGCGCAGGCCGAGCGCGCCGCCGACCGTCTGACCGCGCTGACGGGCAAGCCGCACGCCGGGCCGTTCGCGAAGATGTACCGGGTGAACATTAACTACTCTCTCGGGGACGTCGGGGCGGCGTTGCGCGTGGGCCAGGATCTACGGTCGGACATGTATCCGACGCCGGAGCGGCAAGGGCGCCTGCACACCGACCTGGCGCGGGCCTGGTGGCTGCAGGGCCAGCCGGAGGAGACAGCGTCCGCGCTGCGAGCGGCGGTCGCGGTGGCGCCGAGCGAGGTGCGCGACCGGCCCAGGATTCGGGAGATCGCTGACGCTCTCACCGTCAAGCATCCGCGTGTGACGGGAGTGCGGGAACTCGCGACCGCACTGGCGTGACGGCGGGGTCCCGGCTCCCCCCGCCGGAGTCGGGACCGGCCGGTTCAGCCGCGGGCCAGGGCCTCGGGTTCGTGGTGGAGTGCCTCGACGAGCACCAGCTCCAGGCATGGCCGCTCGTCCACCAGGTCATCGAGCGCTGCCGTGGCAGCCGATAAGGCGTTTGTGCAGGTCGCCAAGGTTACGCAGGTCGGTAACCTGGGCAACCAGGCCAGAGGAGCCTGCGGGTCCCCGGTTCGGTGCTCTCGCTTTCACCGCGAAGGAGAATCCGCAGCTCAGAACCATTTTCGGGAAGTCCCGAAAATGGTGGCTCTCGGGTCGGGTGCACAACGGAAGCCCCGCCGCTTTTCGGAGCGGCGGGGCTTCTTCGCGTTCGCCTGCCGGTCGTCAGTCCGGCCGGCTCAAGCGGGCCGCCAACCATGCGTGGATCTCTTCAACGCTGTCCGGTTCGGCCGGTGCAGCTCGCCGCTCCTCAACGCCTTCGAGCATGCGGGAGAGATCGGCAGGGTCGGGCTGGGGCTCATCGTCCTCGCCCCGCAGGATGGCGTCGGCCTCCGCCTGTGTTCCGCCGACGGCGAGGCAGAGCCGGGCCTGGGCGGCGTCCGGTTGAGGCGGGTGGTGGCGTCGATGGCGGCGCTGAGTTCGGGGTCCATGCCGTCATGGTGGCGCGGCCGGGTGATCGTGCGCAGGCGATCAGTCGCCGCCGATGCGGCGGCTCCCCGCCTCTGTCGTCCACGCGGGCTTGTTCGCCCTAGTGCCGCAGCAGGCAACGTTCGCCCTGTTGTGATGTGACACCCGCCCGCGCGAGGTCCCATATCTGTTCGCCGCGTTGGACCTGGACAAAGACAAGCTCTACGGACACCTCAAGAAGACCACCCATTTGGTCAGCTATTCCGCCCGGCTCGTGGCCATCCCTGCCCAGCCAACCCGCATGTTGCCGCTCCGCGACGCGAGCCGGCGTTGTCAGCGCACGATGTCGTAGCCGAAGCACATAATGCAGCACATGACTCAGCTATCTCCGCACCGACACCATGCCATTGACTACGTGGAGCTCACGGTCACCGACCTTGAGCAGGCCAAGCGCTTCTACACCGAAGCGTTCGGCTGGCGATTCAACGACTATGGGCCAGGGTACGCCGGCATCCAGAGCCCGCAGGGGGAAGCCGCACCCGAAGTGGGCGGTCTCCGCACAGGCCAGGAGGTGCGGGCAGGCGGCCCGTTTCTGCTGCTCTATTCCACCAACCTGGACCGGTCTGTGGAGGCTGTGAAGAATGCGGGCGGCCAGGTGGTGAACGGGCCGTACGAGTTCCCCGGTGGACGCCGGTTCCACTTCACTGACCCGAGCGGGAACGAACTGGGCGTCTGGGCTGAGGCGTAAGCTACCAATGCCACCCTCGGTCCGTATAAGCTCTGCCACCCGCACAGCATGACGGCCGCGCGCCGCGCGCGACAGAGTCCGGGCGGCGCATCACATCACAACAGGGCGAACGTTGCCTGCTGCGGCACTAGATCTAATCTAGATCTAGCCAGTTCATTCCTGCTTCTTCTCTGATTTTTTTCATCCTCGGTGATTTCTCCACGAAGTTCGATATGAAGTACGCGACGCCAGCTAGGGCCGCAACATGAAGCGGCACGGCGAGGATGGCGAAAATCCTCGTTGAGGGTTCTGCTGCGAGGTTCATTATGAGGGCCACGCCGCCAAAAAAGACTACGCCGGTGATCGCTATCACGGCGATAGAAAACCTCATAGTGGTCAGGGTACGACTCGGCGGCCGGGCGGGGAAGGCGGACAGCAGGATGGAGGACGGGGGCGTCGTGCCGTAATCGTCGTTGTGGAATGCCCCTTAATGTCCACTTCCGGTCGTGGTGGGGTGAGAGCGGTTTCCCGCGTTACCTTCGAGGCGCTCCCCTGAACGGTCCCGCCCACCTCCTCGTGAAAGGGCACCCCCATGACTCTGATCGAACGTCTCGCCGTCACCGCTGCTGCGGCGGTGCTCGCTGCCCCGCTGATGGCGGCTCCGGCCACCGCCGCCACCCGTACCTACGTCTGTGCTCAGGGGAAGTTTTCAGACTGGTACCCGTTGCGGGTGGTTACGGTGGACGGCACAGGATGCACCGGCCCGGATGAGTTCAATGGGCCGGGTGTAATCGTGGTCTCTTCCTGGGGAAAGACCTACAACTGCGAGTCGGTGCTGTGGGCCGCTGGAAGTGCGTCCGTGATGGGTTTTCGCTGCGCCCAGGTGTAGTGCTTCTGAGCTTGAAAGGCTGAGGTTACAGTGGTTCGAGGATCAGGCCGGTCTGGGCGATGAAGCCGTCGAGCAGCATAGGACGGTACTGCATCCGTTTGAGTTTCGTCTTGATCAGCATGGTGAGCTGATAGACGTCGTGGGGAGCGAGGTTGGCCAGGCCGCGTTTGAGGACTGACCACACTCCTTCGGCCGGGTTCAGCTCCGGGGCGTAGGCGGGCAGTTGGAAGGCCGTGAGCCAGGGACGTGCCTCGATCGGGGTGCGCATCGCCCGTGACAGGTGACGGCGGTCGTTGTCCCACACCAGCACGAGCGGCGCGCCCCCGAGCTGGACATGAGCGGCATCCAGCAACGCCGCGAACTGCGCGGGCCCGAAGCCTTTGACCTCACCCGGCTGCCCGCGCCGGACCAAGACCCGGTACATCAGCCGGGTACGCTCACCCGGCTTGGCGCACACCAGTCCGGCCACCGCCACCCGCCCATACCCCTTGCCGGTCACCGTCACCACCGGAGTGCGGCCGCGCGGTGCCCAGGTGGCCGCCCTGGGCGGTCTCAGGTTCTGCCCGCACTCGTCGGCCCAGCACAGCCAGGCGCCCAGGTCGAGCGCCGCCCTTTTATCGCGGGCCATTCCTCGGCGACCCACTGCTCGATCACCCCCTCGCCGCGCTCGACGGCCCGCTGCACGGGGATCTGCGGCGTCCAGCCGAGGCGGTGCAGCAGATACGACACCTTGCGCAAGGTGTAGCGGATGTGGAACAAGACCGAGATCAGGTCAGCGACCCGGGCCGGCGTCCAGCGCTGGTCCTCGAGGTATCCGTGCGCGGCCGGACCGCGCTCCAGCTCGGCCCGCAGCCGCTCCAGCCGCCGCTCGTCCAGCCGGCACTTCTCCCCGCCCGGCCCCTTGAAGGCCAGCGCCTCCTGTCCACCGGCCTGCCAGGCGCGGTACCAGCGATTGACCGACATCCGGCTCACCCGAAACCGCCGCGCCACCTCCGGCGCGGGCACCCCTTGCGCGAACAACCCCGCGGCCTCAAAGCGCAACTGCTCCCGCCGGGCGCGTTCCGCGGCGGTCAGCCCGCCGCCCTCGGCATATCTCATACCTCCGGGATAGCCGATCGCCGCGGGCCACCATCAGCGGGCCCCTTCGTAACACCGGCCTTTCAAGCTCAGTTGCTGAGGTTCTGGACATGACGGCGCCCCCGCCTCCAGCGCGGAGGACGGGGCTGGTGTGTTGTCGGCATGGCTGGTTGACTGGCGCTCGTGACGATCATTCCTGCCTCTCGACCTCGTTTGCGTGCCTTGGTGAGGTTGGTCGTAGTGGCGTCTCTGCTGGGTGTCGCACTGGCTGCGGGGGCGTGGTGGGTGCTGTTTGCGTTGCCGGCACCGAGCTTGCCCGTGTCGTCGCCTTGACGTAGCGACGCCCGGTTGCGTCCACGGATGTGGTGTAAGAGTTTCCCCTGGTGACAGGCGTGGCGTCGTGAACTGAAGACGGCCATCGCGTGATCCTTCGTGATTGCGACATCAAGATCGAAGGAGAGAAAGCGATGGCCGTGCCCAACAGTGTGAACCCTGCCGCCTGGCTGGCGGAGCGGATTCAGCAGCAGGATCCGGATCTGTTGCGATCCATGGTGAAGACCATGGCCGAGACGTTGATGTCGGCCGAGGCCGACGGCCTGTGCGGTGCCGGATACGGCGAACGCAGCGATGAGCGCACCAACTCCCGCAACGGCTACCGCACCCGCGAGTGGGACACCCGCGCCGGCACCGTCGAGCTCGCCATTCCCAAGCTGCGCTCGGGCTCTTACTTCCCGGACTGGCTACTGGAGCGACGCCGCCGGGCCGAACAGGCCCTGATCAGCGTGGTGGCCACCAGCTACCTGCTCGGGGTCTCGACACGGCGGGTCGACAAGCTGGTCGAACAGCTCGGCATCAAGCACATCTCCAAGAGCCAGGTCAGCCAGATGGCCAAGGTGCTGGACGGGCAGGTGGAAGCCTTCCGCACCCGCGCGTTGGATGCCGGGCCATACGCCTTCGTCTGGCTGGACGCCCTGACGCAGAAGGTCCGCGAGGGCGGCCGGATCATCAACGTGCACGTCCTGGTGGCCACCGCGGTCAACGCCAACGGCAACCGGGAGATCCTCGGCCTGGAGGTGACCTCGGCCGAGGACGGCGCCGGCTGGCCGGCCTTCCTGCGCGGCCTTCTCGCCCGCGGCCTGGCAGGGGTGCAGCTGGTCGTCTCCGACGCTCACGCCGGTCTGGTCGAGGCGATCGGCGCCACGCTGCCGGGCGCGTCCTGGCAGCGCTGCCGCACCCACTACCTGCGCAACCTTTTGACGGCCGTGCCGAAGTCAGCTCAGCCGTGGGTGGCGACCTTGGTGCGCACCATCTTCGACCAGCCCACCGCCGAGGCCGTCCGCACCCAGCACGCCTGGGTGATCGAGGCGTTGGAGGTGAAGTATCCGGCCGCGTGCGAGCATCTGGACGCCGCCCGGGAGGAACTGCTGGCCTTCGCGGCCTTCCCCAAGGAGATCTGGCGGCAGGTGTGGTCGAACAACCCGCAGGAGCGGTTGAACAAGGAGATCCGCCGCCGCACCGACGTGGTCGGGATCTTCCCCGATCGCGCCGCCATTGTCCGGCTCGTCGGTGCGGTTTTGGCCGAGCAGACCGATGAGTGGACCGAGGCCCGCCGCTACATGGGGTTGGACGTCCTGGCCAAGTGCCGTATGCGTCTCATCTCCGGCGACACACCGCAGCACAACCTGCTACCGCAGACACTTACCGCTTAACCTGCAGAAAAAGGATCACGCGGAGATCAACTCATACACCACGTTGCTGGACGTGACCGAGGCCGAGCCCAGGGCTGCGGTGCGGACGTGGCGGAGGGCTCCGGGCAGCGAGAAGGCCCCGGCGGAGTGCCGAGGCCTTCGTGACGTGCGCCGCAGGGTGGTCCCGATGAGAACACAAGGTCCAGATTCAGCGAGATCCGACCAGCCTCACTGAGAGCCGAGTCAACCGAGGCATCACAGGTCGTCGCAACGTCCAGAGCCAACCAGAGTCGGCCAGCGACGACCAGAGGCGCCCTCAGTGGACTTCAAAACCGACGAGGCCGAGGTTCTCGGCCTGGCGGGTTCGATTCCCGTCCGCCTCCGCCACCTGGGGAAACGCATGAAACCAGGAGAGGCGACCGAGAAGGCTCAGTCGAAAAACGATCTCTTCTGGCGACATCTCAGTCACTTTTCATGCCACACCGTCACCTGTGTGTTCAGCACGCCCTCCCGCGCCGAAACGATCTCTAAAAGTGCGTAACGCCCTTCCGACGTCAACACGCAAAACGCCCACTTCGGATTGATCTTCTCGTCGCGTGGAGCGGCTTCCTCCGCCCCGAAGTCCGCCTTCACGCAGCTGTCAAAGGTCCTCGGAGTCTTCAGATCAAGAGCTGCAACCGAATCGCCGCTCTTTCCGCTCCTCGCGTTGCGGCCCGCAACCCAGTCGTGAACACCCTTCGTGGCGTAGGCCACATCCTGACCCGACCAGCCCCCATTGGTCGGTTCCCAGTCCGTGGCCAAGGAGTCCAAGTCGTAACCTGTTCCCGCCCGCAGTCGTAGGTCGCCGTGGCGGTAGACCCTCGGTGCGTCCACCTTCGTCTCACCGTCATTCGAGCGCGGAAAGTACACCCCGACCAACGCAACCACCGCTGCCAGTACCGCACCACCGGCTCCGATCAGCGCAGCTGAGTACCTATGCCAAAACGACTTCGTCGCACCCGGGTCCCGGCCAGCGGTATTCGACATCGGAAACCACCCTTCAACGCGAAGACCAGTGCGAAGGAGGACGCACCAAAAACGGCTGGGGTTGTCGACTTCATTCTGTTCGGCTTGTCGCAGATCGAGACCCCGACCTTTGAGAGGAAGCACATGATCGCTTTACGCGTCCTGCGGGAGCGTCTCTCCCACCCGGACGGGGGAGTGGCCCGCATGATGCCGGTGAACGCCATGGTCAACCTCGACCTGGACGCCGACGGGCGCGTCGTCGGCATCGAAATCCCCACCACCTGGCCGCAAACACCGGCCGTACTCGGGGAGGACCGTTGAGCGGAGCCCTGTGGCTCGTCGACATCGACGGCACCCTCGCACTCCGAGGCGACCGCGGCCCCTACGACTGGGACCGGGTGGGGGAGGACGCTCCGAACCCTCCGGTCGTGACGATCGTCCGGGCACTCATCCTGGCCGGCCATCCCGTCGCGTACGTATCCGGCCGCATCGAACGCACCCGCCGCCAGACCGAACGCTGGCTCCGAACCCACGTCGGCCACCTGGAGGCCACCGAGGGTGTGTGGCTGCGGCCGAACGGCGACCGCCGGCCCGACACCGTGTGGAAAGTCGAGGTCTATCGGCAGCACTTTGCGCATCGGGAGATCGCCGGGGTCATCGAGGACCGGGTAGGTGTCGTCCGGATGTGGCGCGGTCTCGGCCTCACCGTGCTCCAGGTCGCCGAGGGGAATTTCTGATGAAGAATGATCCGTAATTGGGCAGACTGGACGCTATGACCCCCCACGGCTGGATGAAACACGGCGGACCTGACTTCCAGGAGATCGCCGACAAGCACACGATCTTTCGCTGCCAGGTTGGTTCGGGCCTGCACGGCACAGCCATCACCGGTACCGACGACCGCGACGAGATGGGCATCTGCGTCGAGCCTGCCGCCTACGTCGTAGGACTCCGCAGGTTCGACCAGTACGTGTACCGCACCCAGCCCGAGGGCGTCCGATCCGGCCACGGTGATCTCGACCTGACCGTCTACAGCCTCCGCAAATGGATGCGTCTGGCCCTGGACGGCAACCCCACTGTCCTGCTGTCACTGTTCGTCCCCGCCTCCGAGATCGTCACCATCACCGACCTCGGCCGTGAGCTCATCGCCGAAGGCCCCGGCTTCATCCTGTCCCGCCAAGCGGGTCACCGCTTCCTCGGCTACCTCCGCTCCCAGCGCGACCGCATGGTCGAACACCCCAACGGCAAACGCACCAACAGGCCCGAGCTGATCGCCCAGCACGGATTCGATACAAAGTTCGCAGGCCACATGATCCGTCTCGGAGTGCAAGGCGTGGAACTGCTGGAACACGGCACGATCACTCTCCCCATGCCCGAGCCGTGGCGGTCCCTGATCATCGATATCCGCAAAGGCGGCCACACCAAGGAAGAAGCCCTCGGCATCGCTGCCGACCTCGAAGCGCGCCTTGAGAAACTGATCGCCGACTCACCTCTGCCCGAGAGCCCCGACGGAGACCGCGCCGACCAATGGCTGATCAAGGCGTACACGCGCACCTGGGCCACGGCTTCCGATTAGTGCCACATGCCCTGTTCCAAGGCGGAACACTGATCAACCATGACCACCGCTGAAATGGAGGCGTAGCGGTTGGATCCTGCCTGAGCGGTGGATTCATTCCGCTCTGTGTGCCCTGTGGAGGACCAGACCGACTGACGGGGAGCCAAGCCGAACCCTGGTAGGCGAGCGGGCGGCCGACCGTGAGGGAAGCCCGGGAGCTGAATGTGCCAGTAGACCCGTAGGTCTACCTGGAATCGAACCAGGTGAGAAGGAAGCCCTCGAATGGCCTCACGATCGGAGTGCAAGGGAAGCGGGAGAACTAGGTTCGCCAGAGAAAGGATGAGAAGGAAGCTCTCCCATGGCCTCGCAACCCCAACCGTATCAGGCGGGGATCAACTCATGCAGTGTCCCGGGCGTGTACACCCGCGACTCCGGCGGCAGATCGGTCGGCGTCTCCAGCCCGATGTAGGTGGTTCGGTCGACAGAGGAGTCCTTCCCACGCAGCAGGTCAACCAGGTACCGCACCCGCAGGTGGTCGCGCTCCACTATCGAGCGAACCAGCAGTGAGGTGGTGACCCGGTTGCCCTCCACCTGGTTGAACCCGGGACGCCCCTTCAAGTAGAGGTGCAGCCACTTCGCCCGCCATCCGCCGTCGTCGCCACGCAGGAAGACAAGCGGCAGGGCAACCCGGCCGGATCCGCGCAGGTCGGACTTCATCCGCACGGTACGCGGCTCGAACGGCATGCCCTCCTGAGCGGCGTCCCTGGTCATGTAGCCGAAGAACGCCTCGGCGGCCTCGTCGAACGCCTCCCCGGAGTAGATGTTCACCTGCGGGATGATGATCGGCCGGGTTGCCTGGGCGAGACGGATGTTGATGAACTCCGTCGCGCCGTCCGCAGCCTCGGTGAGGTCGCCGGAGTATTCGGCGAACCCGTTGCCGTGGCTCGTCCACGAGATGTGCTCGGCGTCGCCGTAAGAGGCGTCCAGCATCAGGGCCGACAGGTCGTAATCGGTGCGCTGCGTGGCCTGACGCCAGTGGACGAAGAACCGCAGCAACTCCCCGTCCACCGCCGACAGCGAACCACGCGGCAACATGCCCAGCCCGGGGGCGACGGCCTTGCCCGAGAGCGGCAGGGCGACGTCCAGCACACCGGGATCGACGATCAGCTTCCCAAGGTCGGGCAAGCGCCGGGCGATCTCCTCATCCAGGATGGCCGTCGCTCGCGACAGGACGTTCTCCTCCAGCGGCGTGCGGGTGTCAGGCCTCATCCACGCTCGGCCGTGCCGGTTGGCGAAGATGCGGCCCGCGGCCGGGGAGAGCCGGTTCTGCAGGTGCTCGCGCAGGGACAGCAGGACCCGGCCAGAGGCGCCCGCCGCGGCGTTCTCGGCGGCGTCCAGGACAGCCGAAGGCGCGGTGCCGGTTCGCAGCAGGTGATCGAGACGACGCAGCAGCGCGCCGGGCGCATTCTCCAGCAGCTTGACCGCGTCGCCGGTACGGCTTGCCGACAAGGCGGCCTCAACGCGACCGTCGAGGCTGGTGGCCTTGCGCGTCCCCCTGGCCACTTCGAAGACACTGGCGGCACGCGAGAGGTGCGGATACTCGTGGGGGTGCAGTCGCTCGCCGAGACGCTTCCACTGCTCCCGATGGCGTGGTACGTCACCGAGCTTGGCCGGGGAGGCGACGGTGTCCAGGGCCTGCATCAGGGCGCGGCGCTCGGCGCGGCGGAACGAGCGAAAGCGTGTCCGTTCGGCCAGCGTGACATCGCCGCCGGACAGGCCGCAGGCCAGGCGCAGCACGTCGGTCACCGTGTCGACGAGCGGCGGCTCACCGGCGGCCAGCCGCACTTCGTTGATGACGGCCCGGGTTTCCCGCATGGGAACGCGTTCCGGCTGATCGGTGCAGAACGACGCCAGGGCGCGCAGCGCCACCAGGTCCTCAGCGGCCGGCGGCACCTCGGAGCCGGCCAGAGAGAAGTACAGCTCGCGGGCCTCTGCTTCCAGATCGCCGCCCAGCTCCAGCACGGTCACCCGGTCCCCGGCCAGCGGGATCAGTTCGGTGTGAGCGGCCAGCAAGTCGGCGTAGGTGTGCTGGTAGCGGCCGTAACCCGGCAGAGCCAGGAGGTTGAGCATCGGCGACTGAAGCTGAAGATGTGCGGCGGCAACCGGGTCAAGCATGGCCTCACGTAGCAGGCCGGCCCAGAAGTCCAGGGTGTCGGGCACGTTCTTGGGGAAGTCGACGAAATAGGCGTTGTGCTGGACATGGTCGCCCACCAGGCCGCGCACGGCAGCCAGGATGCGCACCCCGAGATCCACCACGGTCTCACCGGGCAGCGTCGCCAGACGTTCGAGCAGGGCCGGCGAGCAGGTGAAGCCGACGCTCAACAGTGCGGCGTCGAGCTGGCGGGCAGCGGTCTCTCCCCAGCCAGGCGTGGAGTCAGCGGCGGCGTCGATGGGAACTCGAAGCCGCCTGGTGATGACGAGGCTTTCAAGGTTGTCCACGAGCGGCACCCTACAGCTGAAATGCGCCTACATCCCTTGACTTTTCGGGCATGTCCATTTCTTGTGACGCCGGCCTGGCGGGTGTCGCCCTGTGGGGGCGGGTGCCGCAGGCGAGGCGGAGCCGGGTCCGTGAGGTGTCGAGGTCAACGCAGGGGGGCTGCAGAGGGGCTGCAGAGGGGCTGCAGAGGGGCTACGGCAGGAAGTCGGCGGTTCGATGCGCAGGGGCGTTTTCGCGTGTGCTGCTTGTCGGCCTCGGCTGCCTGTGCGTCCGTTCTCACCTGACTCATGCTGAAAAATCCACTCTCGACCTCCGGTGAATATTTAGAGTTATCATGCGGCCTGTCGAAGTTTCCCGGAAACCAGCCAGCAAATGCGCCGGTGTTCGATTATGTTCACCTTCGGTTTTTCGTCGGTAACGCGGAGTGCGGCGCACGGAAACGTGAGGAGCCGACTCTTGCCGCAGAACCAGTGCGGATTACCCCCGCCGAGGGGACCCGCCGCCGGCCCGTCAGGAGTGGAGTGCGTACAGCGGATCGTCGTCGGCCGAACGGGTGAGCTCCCGGAATGGTTACTCAACGGCATGTTCCGCCTCCGTCACAAGGTGTTCTACGAACGCCTCCGCTGGGACGTCGACAGCTTCCGCGGAATGGAGCGAGATTCCTACGACGACTGCGATCCGGTCTATGTGATCGGCTACGGGGAGGTCTGCCGGCAAGTCACGGGCTGCTGCCGGCTCCTGCCCACCGACGGCCCGTACATGATCCCCGGCACCTTCTCCGAAACGTTGCGCGGCGTTCTCGCCCCTCGCGATCCGAATATCTGGGAGCTCAGCCGTCTGGCCACCGGCCGGACCTGGTCCCGCACCGCGGCGGCGGGTTTTGGTCCCCTTGCCCTCGCCCTGCTCCGAAACGCGTTTCACCGGGTCGATCGGTACGGTGACACGGTGGTCGCGGTCTCAAGCGTGGCCCTGGAGCGGCGCCTGCATGTCATGGGCGTTCCCACCCGGCGTTTCGGTGACGGCAAGGCGACGTACTTCGGCCGGCTTTTGTGTTGTGCCTATGCCGTCTCGACCAAGGACTTCCTTGAGAAGGCGCCTCCTGCGCCGACGGCGGGGCTTCCCTGCCGGGGTGAGTTCTAGCCTCCGCCTTCGGCGTGGAGATCCTCCCCGGTGCCGGCTCAGTAGCCCATGAGGAAGTAGAAGCCGAAACGAGGAAGATCGGTGTTGTACTCGCAAGGGTCGACGAAGTTGTAGGGGGGGTGCGCGAGGACGTAGTCCCGGTAGTCGTTGCACGCTTTCATGGTGCTGAAGGGGCCTACCCACATTATTTGTGCGACGGTCTGAGCAGCGGAGGGGCTGGTTCGAGCGGTGGCGGAAGCGGGTGCGGCGCCGGCCAGGGCGGCGGCGCCCAGCGCCGTCGCGAGTAGGGCTGCGGCGGATAATCTGCGGATTTTCACGGATGGCTCCTCACGGCTGGGTAGGAGGGCATCTTCAGAGGAGCACCGATCGGCGAAGGTGGGGAGCTCGCATTTCCTCACATTTCGGCTTTATGTCCCGCTTTTCAGGCTGTGGACGGGGTTGTTTTTTACTGTGTCGGCCGTGCGGAAAGAAAGGTCCTGTCCATTCCTGCCGGGCGGAGCCTTGAGCCTGCTCATAGGGGATGCTGATCTTTGGGTGATTTCACTGGAAAGATGGGCGGCACCGGAAAACCCGGCATTGCGCATTGTCCGCTCCAATTGCTTCGGGGGGATCGATCAATGCGCTTCCTCGCCCTCGGCCCGGCGGGTTCGATTCCCGTCCACCTCCCTCTATTTTCGGAAGGTGGACTCACGCAGGCGTGTGCCGCGCACCGACGTGGTGCTCGCCGACCCGCGGCTGGTCGCGGCGGCGGGGCGGCTGGGGCGCTCGGTCGTCAAGGACGCGGTGATCCGTGCCCAGGCGCGGGCGCGGCAGGGCGGGATCGGCCCGGACGAGGTCGCGGGCGCGGCCGTCGCGGGGCTGCCGCCGTACGCCGCCGGTCTTCGACCGGTGATCAACATGACCGGCGTGCTCGTCCACACCAACCTGGGCCGGGCGCCCCTGTCGCGCGCGGCGATCGAGGCGACGGCCGCCGCCGCGGGCTGCACCGACGTGGAGTTCGACCTGGCGACCGGCGTCAGGGCCCGCCGGGGCAGGGGAGTCCTCGACGCGCTCGAGCGGGCCGTGCCGGCCGCGGAGGACGCGCACGTGGTCAACAACAACGCCGCCGCGCTCGTGCTGGCCGCCACCGCGCTGGCCGCGGACCGGGAGATCGTGATCAGCCGGGGCGAGCTGGTGGAGATCGGGGACGGCTTCCGCATCCCCGACCTGATCGTCTCGACCGGCGCGAGACTGCGCGAGGTGGGCACCACCAACCGCACCCACCTCGAGGACTACGCGCGGGCCGTGGGGGAGCGGACCGGCTTCGTGCTCAAGGTGCACCCGTCGAACTTCCGGGTCGAGGGCTTCACCGGTTCCGTCGAGGTCGCCGAGCTCACCGGTCTCGGCGTGCCCGTCGTGGTGGACATCGGCTCGGGACTGCTCACCGGGGAGCCGCTGCTGCCGGACGAGCCCGACGCGGCCGGCACGCTCAGGGCCGGGGCGTGCCTGGTGACCGCCAGCGCGGACAAACTGCTCGGCGGCCCCCAGGCGGGACTGCTGCTGGGCCGCCACGACCTGGTCGAACGCTGCCGGAGGCATCCGCTCGCCCGCGCGCTGCGGGTGGACAAGCTGACGCTGGCCGCGCTGGAGGCGACGCTGCGTGGTCCCGAGACCCCCGTCCACCAGGCGTTGCACGCCGATCCCGCGGTACTGCGCCACCGCGCGGAGTCGATCGCGGCCGAGCTGTCCGGGGCCGGGATCGACGCCGAGGCCGTGCCGAGCGAGGCCGCCGTGGGCGGTGGCGGAGCCCCCGGAGTGTCGCTGCCGAGCGCCGCGGTGAGCCTGCCCGAGCGGCTCGCCGTACCGCTGCGCACCGGTGACCCGCCCGTCGTGGGCCGGATCGAGTGCGGGCGGCTCCTGCTCGACCTGCGGGCCGTCTCCCCGGAGCGGGACGGCGACGTGACGCGCGCCGTGCTGAGGGCGGGCGGCTGATGCACGTCGTCGCCACGGCGGGCCACGTCGACCACGGCAAGTCCACGCTGGTGCGCGCGCTCACCGGGATGGAGCCCGACCGGCTGGCCGAGGAACGGCGCAGGGGGCTGACGATCGAGCTGGGCTACGCCTGGACGACCCTGCCCTCGGGCGAGAGGCTGGCCTTCGTCGACGTCCCGGGGCACGAGCGGTTCCTCGGCACCATGCTGGCCGGTGTCGGCCCGGCACCCGCCGTCATGTTCGTGGTCGCCGCCGACGAGGGCTGGATGCCGCAGTCGGAGGAGCACCTGGTCGCGCTGGAGGCCCTCGGCGTACGGCACGGCCTGCTCGCGGTGACCCGCGCCGACCTCGCCGACCCCGGGCCCGCGATCGAGCGGGCGCGGTCCCGCCTCGCGGCGGCGGGCCTGGGCGGGGCCGAGGCGCTGGCGGTCAGCGGGCGCACGGGCCGGGGCGTCGAGGAGCTGAGACACGCGCTGGATCGGCTGGTCGCCCGGCTACCCGCGCCCGACCCCGGGGCGCCGGTGCGGCTGTGGATCGACCGGGTGTTCAGCGTGCGCGGCAGCGGCACGGTCGTGACCGGGACGCTGCCCGCGGGCCGGATCGCGGTGGGGGACGAGCTCGTGCTCGGCGACGCCCCGGCGCGGGTGCGGACGCTGGAGTGCCTGAAGGAGCAGGTGTCCTCGGTGACCGGGGTGGCGCGGGTGGCGGTCAACCTCCGCGCGGCCGAGGTTCCCGGGCGGGGCCAGGCCCTCCTCACCCCGGGCGGATGGACGCCGACCGGCCTGGTCGACGTCCGCGTCTCGCCGGTGCCCGCGGCCGGGGCGGACCCGCGGGGCCCGGCAGGGCGAACGGGACGTGGGCGGGAGGGCGAACCGGAGGTCGCCCTGCCTGGCAGGCTGACCGCCCACATCGGATCGGCGGCCGTGGTGTGCGAGGTCCGGCCGCTCGGCGGCCCGATCGTACGGCTCCGCCTGGCCAGGCCGCTGCCGCTGCACGTGGGCGACGTGCTGCTGCTGCGCGACCCGGGCCGGGAACGGGGTGAGGTGCGGGTGCTCGCCGGGGCCCGTGTGCTCGACGTACGGCCGCCCCCGCTGGAGCGCAGGGGCGCGGCGCGGGAACGGGCCGCCGAGCTGGCGGCGGCCGTGCCGGACGCGGCCTCGCTGCTGGGCACCCACCGGCTGCTGCGCGAGGGCGACCTGCGGGCCATGGGGTGCGTCCCAGGAACCGGGCCCGTGTGCGGGGACTGGCACGCCGATCCGGCGTACTGGTCGCGGCTGGCCGGACGGCTGGCCGAGACGGTGGCACGGTACGCCGCCGGGCATCCGCTGGAGCCGGGCATGCCGGTCGAGGCGGCCCGCCACGAGCTGGGCCTGCCGGAGCGGCGGCTGGTCGCCGCGCTGCTGCGGCCGCCGCTGACCGTCGCCGACGGGCGGATCGTGAGCGGGCCGCCGCCGGGTCTTCCCGAGCCGGTCGCCGGGGCGATCAGGCGGCTCGGCGCCGAACTGTCCGCCCACCCCTTCCTGGCCCCGGAGGCCGGGCGGCTGGCCGAGCTGGGGCTGGGGCCCAGGGAGCTGGCGGCGGCCGTACGCGCGGGGGCGCTGCTGCGGATCGCCGAGGGGATCGTGCTGCAGCCCGGTGCGGACGTCAGGGCGGCCCGGTTGCTGGCCCGGCTGCCCCAGCCGTTCACGGTCAGCCAGGCCAGGCAGGCCCTGGCCACCAGCCGCAGGGTCGCGGTACCGCTGCTGGAGCACCTCGACCGCAAGGGGCTGACCGAACGCCTGGACGACACCCACCGCCGCTGCCGGCCGCCGTCGTAGCCCTCGCCCGCGAGGGCTTCCCGGAACACGCGGCTTCCGCGCTCCGCACTCTCTGGCCGATCGTATTAGGATTTGGCCATGCGGTCAGAAAATGAGTCGGGCGGCCAGACGAGTCGGTCGTTCATCGAAGAGGCCCGGCGGGCGCAGATCGTCGCGTCCGCGGTGGAGGTGATCGCCGACGTCGGGTTCGTCCAGGCGTCGCTGGCGCGCATCGCCAAGCACGCGGGCATCAGCAAGGGCGTCATCTCCTATCACTTCGCCGGGAAGGACGAGCTGATGGAGGAGGTCGTCAACCGCGTCTACACCGCGATCGCCGACCACGTGGCGGCGAGGATGGAGGGCGTCGAGACGGCCACCGGGCTGCTGCGCACGCACATCCTGTCGGTCGCCGAGCACATGCGCGGCCACCGTGCCCAGTTGCGGGCGCTGGGCGAGATCTTCTACAACCTGCGCGACTCCGAGGGAAAACCCCGCTACGGCGTCGACACCAACGAGGAGATCTACCGGTCGCTGGAGCGGATCTACCAGCTGGGCCAGAGCACGGGGGAGTTCCGCCCGTTCGACATCCGCGTGATGGCCGTCACCCACTCCTCGGCCATCGACAGCATGTTCACCTACTGGGTGGCCCGTCCCGAGCACGACCTGGACGCGCACGCCGTCGAGCTGGCCGATCTGTTCGAGAGGGCGGTCAAGAAGTGAAAGCCGAACAGGCGGGGCAGGCCGTGCAGACGGGGCGAGGCGGGCAGGTCGGGCAGACGGGAGAGGGCGGGCGGAAGGCCGCGACCAGGCTCCTCGCGATCGACAACCTCCGGATCGTGCTCACCGTGCTGGTGGTGATCCACCATGTCGCGCTGACCTACGGCGACATCCCACTCTGGTTCTACGTCGAGCCGGCGAAGGACCCGTCGGGGCGGCTCCTCGACCTCCTCGTCATGGTCGACCAGGCCTTCTTCATGGGATTCTTCTTTCTGATCTCCGGCTTCTTCACTCCGGGCTCCCACGACCGCAAGGGCGGGCGGGGTTTCGTGCGGGACCGGCTGGTACGGCTGGGCGTCCCGCTGCTGGTCTTCCTGCTCCTGCTGCGGCCGCTGGTCACGCTCGGTGTCTACGCCGATTACGCCGGCATGCCGTACTGGAAGTTCTACATCGGCTCGTGGGACCCGGGGCCGATGTGGTTCGTGGAGGTGCTGATCGTCTTCGTCCTGGCCTACGCGCTCTGGCGGCGTCTGAAGGGGCCGCTGGAGACGCGCGTGTCGGTGCCGCGGGCACGCTGGATCGTGCTGTTCACGCTCGGGCTGTCGGCGGCCACGTTCCTGTGGCGGTTCCCGGTGCCCGTCGGCACCTACGTGCCGGTGCTCGGGCTGCCGTCGCCGTTCTTCCTGCCGCAGTACGTCGCGATGTTCGCCGCCGGGCTGGTCGCCTTCCGGCGAGGCTGGTTCGAGACGTTGCCGCGACGGGCCGCGCTCCTCGGCTTCCTGGCGGCGGCCCTGGTCAGCGCGACGCTCCTGCCGCTGTCGTTCGTGACGGACGGGCCGGTGGCGCAGGCGCTGACGGCGACCTGGGAGTCCACGTTCGCGGTCGGCCTGATCGTCGCGCTGGTGGTGTGGTTCAGGGAGCGTTTCGATCACCAGGGGCCACGTGGCAGGTTCCTGTCCGAGCAGGCCTACACCGTGTACGTCATCCACCCGCTGGTGCTGGTGGCGGTCGGATACGCGCTGCGCGGGCTGAACGCCGCCGCGATCGTCAAGTTCGCCGTCGCGACGGTGATCGCGCTGCCGCTGTGCTGGGGACTGGCCTACCTGGTGCGCTCACTGCCCGGCGCCAAACGCGTGCTTTGACCGGTGGACGCGGTGACGCCGGGCCGGAGCCGCCGTGACCACACGGCGGTCAGGCGTCAGGGCGGTGGCGACGGCGCGCCACGGTTGACGGCGCGTTCGGAGCTCATGACGCGTCCCTCACCGGCTCCCCGTGATGCGGGCGACGGCGGCGGCGACGCCGTCTTCGGCGGAGACACGTCCGGCGAGCGCGCGGGCGGCCGCGGGGGCCGATTTCTCCGCGTCCCCGATGGCGGCGGCCAGCCGCTCGGCCGTGAGGCGGCCGGTGACGGGTGCCGGGGCGACGCCGAGGCGGTGCAGGCGATCGGCCCAGAACGGCTGGTCGCCCATGAACGGCCGGACGACCTGCGGGACCCCCGCGCGCAGGGCCGCCGCGACCGTGCCGATGCCGCCGTGATGCACGGCCACCGCGACGCGCGGCAGCAGCCAGTCGTGCGGCACCTCCTCGATCACCAGGACACCGTCCCTCTCCGTGCCCGGCCGCAGGGCGCCCCAGCCGGTGGCCAGTACGGCTCGCCGCCCCGCCAGCCGTACGGCCTCCAGCACCGTGGCTGTCAGCGCCTCCGGGTCGCCGCTGACCGAGCTGCCGAAGCCGATGTACACCGGCGGCTCCCCCTCCTCCAGGAACCGGGCCAGCCGCTCGGGCGGCGTCCATCCGTCGTCCGCGGGCATCGTCCAGAATCCCGTGGGGTGGGCCGAGGCGGGCCAGTCGTCGGGGGCGGGCAGCAGGTGCGGGCTCCACGCGTGCAGTACGCCGCCTTCCCTGACCAGGTCGGCCAGCGGCCGGAACCCACTCTCCAGGCCCAGCGCCCCGGCTCGCCAGGCCCGTACGATGCCCCGGTAGGGGGCCTCGATCGCCGAGGCGATCCGCCAGCTCGCCCGGTTGAGCGCGTGCGGCGCCCTCACCGGAAGGATGGGGGAGGCGAAGGCGGACGTCGGCAGGTAGAGCGGCAGCAGCAGACCGGCGAGGGCCGGGACTCCGAGCCTCTCGGCGATGTACGGCCCGCCGAGAGACTTCGGGTGGTAGACGACCACGTCGGCCTGACGTGCGGTGAGCGCCGCCTGGTCGTCGAGCAGGCGGTGCATCATCGGCTTGACCGAGCGGGCGGCGGTGATGGCCGCGCGTACCCCCTGCCCCTTGGCGGAGTCCTGCAGCGACAGCATCTCGTCGTTGAGCGGTACGAACTCCACCCCGTGCCCTGCGGCGAGCGGTTCGAAGCGGCGGGGCGCGGCCAGCACCGGCCGGTGCCCGGCGGCCAGCAGTCCCCGGGCGAGGGCGAGATACGGCTGGACGTCCCCGCGGCTGCCCACGGTGATCAGTAACGGTCTCATCGCTTGTCCTTCAGCTCGTCCCACTCGTCCAGCAGACGCGGGAAGCGGTCCATCATGAACGCGTACATGTCGCGCATGAACTCCAGCCGGCGCCGGCGCGCCGGGTCGTCGCCGACCGCCCGCAGCCCCTGCTCGGCCAGCGCCCGGAAGCTCTCGAACTCGGCCATCTTCGCGCGGAAGGCGCGGGCGAAGACGTCTTCGGCCAGCTGGTAGCGGTCACGCCGCTCGCCGCGCACCCGGAACCGCTCGACCAGGCCCGCCTGTTCCAGCTGCCGCAGCGCGACGCTCATGCTGCTCTTGGCCACGGCCAGGGCCTCGGCCAGCTCGGGCGCGTCCGCGCTGCCGGTCTCGGCGGTCATCAGCCAGCCCATGACCCGCCCGGACGTGCGGCTCAGCCCGAGCCTCTCGTAGAAGAGCCCGGCGTCCTCAACAAACTGCTCGACACTCATGAACCAACTATATCCGATTGTTCGGATCTATCCGAACAATCGGACAAGTAAGGTCTAGGTGGCCAGTACCCCACGGGGTGGGGTCAGGTGGGGAACTCCAGGCGGGGGGAGGCGGGGGTGGGGGTGGCGGTCTCGGGTTTGGTGGGCCAGGTGGCGGTCAGTTCGTCGGCGAGCGTGGCGGTGAGTTTCGCGACGTCGGCGGCGGCCGAGTCGTGCATCGCCTCGGCGACGATCAGGACGGTCGCGGTGGAGTCCCGTACGGCGGACAGGCCGCTCTGCCGGTTCGTCCAGCGGCGGGCGTGCGCGCGCCGGGCGGCGTCGGCGAAGATCACTTCGTGCGGGTCGGGGTGCTCGGTCTCGCCGGAGAAGGTCAGGTAGCTCTCGTCGCCGTCCGCGTGCCGTACCTCGAGGCCCTCGGAGACGTTGGCGAGGTCGAACACCGCCACCGGGATCGCGAAGGCCAGCGAGATCGCGTTGCAGAGGTCGATCAGCGGGTGGATCCGGGGCAGGGCCCGCTCCTTCTTGAAACGGCGCAGCAGCGCCTCGGAGGCGCAGCGGTACTGGGTGGGTTTGAGCCCCATCTTGGAGAAGGTCCGCCGCCACGCCTGGATCTCGGGGAACTCCGACTCCGGGCCCTCCGTGAGCCGGGCCTCGGCGATGGCGGTGAACCTGGCGATCCGGGAGTCGACGGAGACGTCTCCGGTGATCCCCGTGGCGAAGACCACGCCGGCGGCGAGGTCCGGATGGTCCGACCAGAGAGCACGTGAGTGCTGGAAGTACATGAGCCGGGCCCCCGTCACGGAATGAACACGGAATGAATCTGTCGGTTGTCCACCCTGCCGGGCCAATGGTCCGGTGAACAGGTCCAATCAGGGTGCGTTCGGCAGGTCCATGATGCCGGGTCCGGGTCGTGAAGGCCCGGACCCCGTGATTCCGGCGGGGACGGCCCCGGGATCACCGGCCCCGGGCGCCGATCCCAGGTCACCGGGCCCGGGGCGCTGGGCCCGGTTCCGGGTCACCAGGTGATCGGGATGCGTTCGACGCCTCCGGTGAGCGAGTTGCCGCGCTCGACCAGCTCCTCGACGGGTACGGCGAGGGCCAGCGTGGGAAAGCGCCGGAACAGGCTGCCGAACACCGCCCGCAGCTCCACCCTGGCCAGGCTCGCCCCGATGCAGTAGCGGGCCGCGTAGCCGAACGCCAGGTGCGGGTCGTCGAGGCCGCGGGCGATGTCGAAGCGGTCGGGGTCGGTGAAGACCCGCTCGTCGCGGTTGGCCGCCGTCAGGGCGATGAGCACCGCCTCGCCGCGCCTGATCGTGACGTCGCCGATGGTCACGTCCTCGTGGGCGTAGCGGGGCATGCCGTGGTTGCCCGGCGCGGACATCCGCAGGATCTCCTCGACCGCCGTGTTCACCAGCGACGGGTCGGCGATCAGGGCGTCGCGCTGCCCGGGGTTGGACAGCAGCAGGAGCACGCCGTAGTCGATCCGGTTGAGGGTCGTCTCGTGGCCGGCGAACAGCAGGGCGGCGGCGAGCGAGGCGATCTCGCTGTCGGGCGCGTCCATGGTCGCCAGGTCGGAGAACACGTCCTCGGCCGGGTGCGCCCGCTTGGCGGCGATGATCTCATGGGTGTACCTGCCCAGCTCGGTCATCGCCGCGCCGGCCCGCGCGGGGTCGCTCAGGTCGGTCATCGTGTCGGCCAGCTTCCTGAAGTGCTCGCGGTCGCCGTACGGCACGCCGAGCAGCTCGCAGATCACCAGCACGGGCAGCGGCAGGGAGAGCCGCTCCCGCAGGTCGGCCGGGCGGGGCTGACCGGCCATGTCGTCGAGCAGGCCGTCGACGAGCTCCTGGACGTGCGGCGCGAGGGCGCTCATCCGGCGGGCGGAGAAGGCCGGGGTGAGCATCCGGCGCATCCGCTCGTGCTGGACCTTCTCGGTCTCGATGTCGCCTGTCGGGCCGCCGAGCAGCACCGAGCCGGAGATCCTGGCGGCCCGTTCCGGGTCGGGGGAGGAGCGGCCGAGACGCTGGTCGGCGAGGGCCTGCCTGGCCTCCTCGTAGCCGGTCACCAGCCAGGCGACGTCGCCGGCCTGGGTCCGCACCCGGGTCACCGGCTCCCTGTCGCGCAGCGTGCGGTACATCCACGGGACGTCGATCGGGCTGTCCCGCTCGAAGGGCATCCGCGGCAGGTCCGCGGAGTTCGTGTGGCCGGTGTGGTCGTCGGCGCGATGATCCATGGCCGGAGGTACCCCCTGAGCTCGACGGCAAGACCGCCGTGAACGCCCCGGGGGACGGGATGCCCGGCAGGCATTCGCGATCTTGATTTTCGTGCGGTGGTTCCGCTTCGACCCTACTCATCGGACGGGCCTCGCGGTAGAAACCAGGCTTCTGCCGTCGTCAGCCGTCTTCCCAGGCGAAGTCGTGAAATGTCATTGCTGTGACTATCTCCTCCTCAGACGGGCCCCATAAGACCGCAAAGTTTCGCGAACGGGACGCCGCTCTGGGACTTCGCGTCGCCCAAACCCCCTGGCCATGGGGGGTATTGTCCATATATGTGCTGTAAGTCATACCGAGTAGTGGTGTGGGATCGCGCCCGGACGGGACGGGCTTCCGCCCGGACCGCCCGCCCCGGACGGGGCGGCCGGCGGGCGGTGGCGGCGGAGTGCGGCCGTCCGGTGGCCGTACGCCGGGGATGAGGCGCTGACGGTGGCGGACTCCTCCGCTTTCCTCAGCAGCCGTTCCCGGAGGAAGGGCCTGGACGCGCTGGCGGAGGACCTCATCGAAGTCCTGGAGGATGTGGGCGCCCACCTGGGGGCGGTCTACCTGCTGGCACCGGACGCGCAGGTGCTGGAGCTGGCGGTGATGAAGGGCGCCCCCCGCGAGTTCATCCGGCCCTGGGAGCGGATGAGCCTGGCCACCCCCGTCCCGATAACCGACGCGATACAGCAGCAGCGGCTGGTGTGGGTGGGCGACGAGAAGGAGATGGCGTCCATCTATCCGGGCGCGGCGCTCGTCATGCCCTACGAGTTCGCGCTGGCCGCGCTGCCGCTGGTCGGCGCGGACACCGTCTACGGGGCGATGTTCGCCCTGTGGGCCGGCACGCACTCCCCGTGGCTGTCCTCGACCGAGCGGGACCGTCTCGCCGCGGCGGCCGCGCAGATGGCCAAGGGGCTGGAGGAGGCCGACAGGGAGGGCCGGAGGCTACGCCCAGGCCTGGCGCCGCGCGTGGTGACCGCCCCCAGCATGCAGCCGGTCGAGGCGATCGAGGCGGTGGCGGCGCGCCTGCCGGAGGGCGTGTGCGGCATGGACGTCGCCGGCCGCATCACCTTCGCCACCCCGAGGGCGGCCGAGCTGCTGGGGGTCCTCAGCGCCCGGCTGGTCGGCTCCTGCCCCTGGACCTCCTTCGCCTGGCTGAACGACCCGGTCTACGAGGACCGTTACCGCGCGGCGATGATCAGCCAGCAGCCCACCTCGTTCGTGGCGTTACGCCCGCCTGACCGCTGGCTCTCCTTCGATCTGTACCCGGCGCCGACCGGGATCACCATACGCATCACCCCGGCCATGGTGGAGGCCGAGGACGCGGAGCCCGATCCCGCCTCCGTGGCCGACCTGCCGTCTCCCGCCCCCGAGGCCGATCCGGCGCTTCCCACCAGGGTCGGGGCGCTCTACCACATCCTTCACCTGGCCAGCACGCTGACCAAGGCCGCGAGCGTGCAGGACGTGGTCGACCTGGTCGCCGACCGGCTGATGCCGGCCTTCGGCGGCGACGGCATGGCCCTGCTGGTCGCCGATGACGACCGGATGAGGGTCGTCGGCGCCCGCGGTTACCCGCCCCACGTCAAGGAGCAGTACGAGGGCCTCCCGATGTCCTCGCCGACCCCGAGCGTGCGGACGATGGTCACCGGGGTGCCCAGCTTCTTCGGCTCCCAGGAGGAGCTGGACCAGGTCTACCCCTCGGCCGTCGCCCAGGACGACGGGATGGCCGCCTGGGCGTTCCTGCCGCTGATCGCCTCGGGGCGCTCCGTCGGCACCTGCGTGCTCGCCTTCGCCCGGCCGCACCGCTTCACCGTCGAGGAACGCGCCCTGCTGACCTCGCTCGGCGGCCTGATCGCCCAGGCGCTGGAGCGGGCACGCCTGTACGACGCGAAGCTGGAGCTCGCGCACGCCCTGCAGGAGAGCCTGCTGCCGCACGCCCTGCCCCGCCTGCCCGGCCTGACCGCCGCCGCCCGCTACCTGCCCGGTACCGAGGGCATGGACATCGGGGGCGACTTCTACGACGTCATCAGGCTCGACGAGGACACCGTCGCCGCCGTCGTCGGGGACGTGCAGGGGCACAACGTCACCGCCGCGGCGCTCATGGGACAGGTGCGCACCGCGGTCCGCGCCTACGCCACCGCGGGCGCGGACCCCGGCGAGGTCCTGTCCCGCACCAACCACCTCCTCGTCGACCTGGACCCCGGCCTGTTCGCCAGCTGCGTCTACCTCCGTCTCGACCTGCGCAGCAACCAGGCGTGCCTGGCCCGCGCCGGGCACCCCCAGCCCCTGTTGCGCCTTCCGAACGGCGACGTGCAGGTGGTCGGGGTCCCCGGCGGCCTGCTGCTGGGCATCGACCACTCGGTCGACTACCCGCACACGGAGATCGCCCTGCCGCCCGGCGCCGTCCTGGCCCTGTACACCGACGGCCTGGTGGAGACCCCCGGCGTGGACATCGACGACGCCCTGGACGATCTCGGCGCCGAACTGGCGCGCACCGGCGACCGGCCCCTGGAGGAGGTGGCCGACCGCCTGATCCGGCACGCCCAGCAGACCAGCCACCGCAGCGACGACATCGCCCTGCTCCTGCTGCGCCTGGCCGGCGGGGACGACGGCCCGGAGGCGCCCGAGCCCGCGACGCCGCGGGCGCCGCGGAAGCGGCACGACTAGGCGGGGCGTGACTCGGTGTACGCGTGGGCGATCTGGGCGGCCGCCGTGAGCAGCGGCTCGACCAGGCGCCGCAGCTCCCTGGCCCGCCGGGACGACATGACCACCCCGACGGCGGCGACCGCCCTGCCGTCGACGACGACCGGCGCGGCCGCCGAGCAGGAGCCCAGCGTCATCTCCTCGAAGGTGAGCGCGTAGCCTTGGGCGCGCACCGAGGCCAGCTCGCGGGTCAGCCGTCCCGGCTCGGTGATCGTGTGCGGGGTCGGCCGCTCCAGCTCGCGCGCCAGGTAGGAGCTCACGAACCACTCCGGTTCGTGCGCCAGCAGCGCCTTGCCCACCCCGGTGGGGTGCATGGGCAGGCGCCCGCCGGTCCGGGAGACGATCGGCACGGCCCGCCTGCCGTGCACCTTGTCGACGTAGAGCACCTCAAGGCCGTCGCGTACGGCCAGGTGGACGTTCTCCCCGGTGTCGCCGAACAGCTCCTGCAACCACGGGTGGGCGATGTCCTGCAGCCCGCTCGGCGCCAGCTGGCCCAGCTCCCACAGCCGCAGGCCGATCCGCAGGCGCCCGTCGGCCGTACGGCTCAGTGCCTGCCAGGCCTCCAGCTCGCCGACCAGCCGGTGCGCGGTCGTCATGGCGATCCCGCTGCGGCGGGCGATGTCGGCGAGGCTGAGCTGGGGATGGCCGGCGTCGAAGGCCCCCAGGATGGCCAGCGCCTTCGACGTCACCGACCGTCCCGGCTCCCGCGAGCCACCGGCCACAGCGCACCTCCCCGCCCGGCTCCCCGATGTGTCCCCGATGTGTCCCAGGAGAAGAATCCTGCCCTCCGTCTTCCGCCCAGTGGAAGGCGGGGCTCGGTTTTCCGGCCGGGGTCCAGCATGATCTCCCCATGCGAACTCAGGTCGGGATCATCGGAGCCGGGCCCGCCGGTCTCCTGCTCTCCCACCTGCTCCACCTGCGCGGCATCGGTTCGGTGGTGCTGGAGCGCCGCAGCCGCGCCCACGTGGAGCGGCGGGTGCGTGCGGGAGTGCTGGAACAGGGCACGGTCGACACCCTCGTCGCGGCGGGGGTGGGGGAGCGTCTCCTGCGGGAGGGACTCGTCCACCGGGGCATCGAGCTGCGCCACGGCGGCGCGGGCCACCGGGTGGCCTTCGAACGCCTGGTCCCCGGGCGGGCCATCACGGTGTACGGCCAGCAGGAGGTCGTCAAGGACCTCGTCGCCGCCCGTCTCGCCGCGGGCGGGGACGTCCGTTTCGAGGTCGGCGACGTGGCCGTCCACGACGCCGGGACCGACCGGCCCCACCTCACCTTCGGCGGCGAGCGGCTGGACTGCGACGTGATCGCGGGCTGCGACGGCTTCCACGGCGTCTCCCGGGCCTCGGTCCCCGAGGGCGTGCTCACCGCCTACGAGCGCGACTACCCGTTCGCCTGGCTCGGCGTGCTGGCCCGGGTCAGGCCGTCGGCGGAGGAGCTGATCTACGCCAGGAGCGAGCGCGGCTTCGCCCTGCACAGCATGCGCTCGCCGGAGATCAGCCGCTTCTACCTCCAGGTGCCCGCAGGGGAGGACGTCGCCGACTGGCCGGACGAGCGGATCTGGGCGGAACTGCGCGCCCGCCTGGAGACGGTGCCGGGCTTCACACTGGCCACCGGGGAGATCGTCGAGAAGGGCGTCACGCCCATGCGGAGCTTCGTGGCCGAGCCCATGCGGTACGGCAGGCTGTTCCTGGCCGGGGACGCCGCCCACATCGTCCCGCCGACCGGGGCGAAGGGGCTCAACCTCGCGGTCGCCGACGTCCGGGTGCTGACCGAGGCGCTGGCGCACTGGTACGCGACCGGTTCGGCCGACCTGCTCGACGGCTACTCCGACACCTGCCTGAGAAGGGTGTGGCGGGCGCAGCACTTCTCCTGGTGGATGACCACGCTGCTGCACACCTTCGACTCCGACGACGCCTACGGGCGGCGGCTCCAGCACTCCCACCTGGACTACGTGACCTCCTCCGCGGCCGCCGCGACCACGCTGGCGGAGAACTACGTCGGCCTGCCGTACGAGCGTGATCTCCCCGGCCCCGCCCCGGCGGCCGCGGAGGACGACCGCAACGAAGGAACCTCATGATCCACCCTCCCTACCTCAGCCCCGGCTACCGCAGCAGCGTCCTGCGGGCGCCGTCCAGGCCGCCCGTCGCGTTCACCGCCGATCCGGACGCCGTCGAGCTGACCGGCCCGGTCTTCGGGCACGGTGAGCTGGGCGAGCTCGACGCCGACCTCACCCGCCGGCACGCGGGCGAGCCGATCGGTGAGCGGATCATCGTCAGCGGCAGGATCCTGGACTCCGCGGGCCGTCCGGTCCGCGGCACGCTGCTGGAGATCTGGCAGGCCAACGCGGCAGGGCGCTACGCCCACGAGGGCGACCGGCACCCCGCGCCGCTGGACCCGAACTTCACCGGCGCCGGACGCTGCCTGACCGACGACGAGGGCCGCTACCGGTTCGTCACGATCAAGCCCGGGGCCTACCCGTGGCGCAACCACCACAACGCCTGGCGGCCGGCCCACATCCACTTCTCGGTCTTCGGCACCGCGTTCACCCAGCGGCTCGTCACCCAGATGTACTTCCCGGGGGACCCGCTCTTCCCCTACGACCCCATCCTCCAGTCCATCCCCGACCCCGCGGTCCGCGAACGGCTGGTGTCCCGCTTCGACCTGGAGACCACGGAACCGGAGTGGGCACTGGGCTACCGGTTCGACGTGGTGCTCGGCCACACCCCGACGGAGGAGCCGTGACCGTCCCCGCACCCGCCGAGCCGACCCCCTCCCAGACCGTCGGGCCGTTCTTCGGCCACGCCCTGCCGTACGGCGGCGGCCCCGACCTGGTCCCCGACGGCCACCCCGGGGCCATCACGATCACCGGGCGCGTGCTGGACGGCGCGGGGGAGCCCGTGCCCGACGCCCTGCTCGAACTGTGGCTCGGCGCCACCGGCACCCGGGGCGCGCTGGACCGCCGCGGCCACGGCGCCTCCGGGTTCGGGCGCTGCGCGACCGGGCCCGACGGGTCCTACCGGTTCCGCACCGCCAGGCCCGCCGGGCCGTACCTGGCGCTGCTGGTCTTCGCCCGCGGGCTGCTGCGGTCCGTGGCGACCCGCGTCTACCTCGAGGACGGCTCCGACCCGCTGCTCGACAGCCTGGAACCCGGCCGCAGGGCCACCCTGATCGCCGAGCCCGACGGTGACGGCTACCGGTTCGACGTCAGGCTCCAGGGGGAGAGGGAGACGGTCTTCCTTGAGTTCTGACGGAAATCCCACCGACGATCCGGGCGGCGGCCCCGGCGGCACCCCGGAAGGCTCCGGCGGCGGCCCCGGCGCGGGGCTCCTCGCGGGCGCCGACACCGGGCTGCTCGCCCCCGTCCGCGCGGGCACCCGGGCGGAGGCGGTCACCTCCGACCACGCCTGGGTCCGGGCCATGCTGGAGGCGGAGGCCGCCCTGGCCCGCGCCCAGGCCAGGGCGGGCACGGTCCCCGGGGACGCCGCCGCGGTGATCGGCCGGGTGGCGGGCGCGGCCGTCGTGGACCCGGCGGAGCTGGCCCGCGAGGCCAGGCGGGCGGCCACCCCCGTGGTGCCGCTGGTCGCCGGGCTGCGGCGGGCCGTCGGCGCCGCCGACCCCGAGGCGGCGCGGTACGTCCACCGGGGGGCGACCAGCCAGGACATCCTCGACAGCGCCGCCATGCTGGTCTCCCGCGCCGCGGTCGGGATCGTCGTTTCCGAGCTGGACCGGGCCATGGGCACGCTCGCCGGGCTGGCCGAGACCCACCGCGACACGCTGATGGCGGCCAGGACCCTCGGGCAGCACGCCGTGCCGACCACCTTCGGGCTGAAGGCCGCCGGGTGGCTGGCCGGCCTGCTGCACGCCCGGGACCGGCTGCGGGGACTGCGCCTGCCCGCCCAGCTGGGCGGGGCGGCCGGGACGCTGGCCGCGCTGGGCGGCGATCCCGGGCTCGCGGACCTGTTCGCCGAGGAACTGGGCCTGGCCGCCCCCCTGACGCCCTGGCACGCCGAGCGGTCCGCGGTCGCCGAGCTCGGCGCGGCCCTGGCGCAGACGGCGGGCGCGCTCGGCAAGGTGGCCCTCGACGTGATCCTGCTGGCGCAGACCGAGGTCGGCGAGGTCGCCGAGTCCTCGGGCGGGCGGTCCTCGGCGATGCCGCACAAGCGAAACCCCGCGCTGGCGGTGCTCGTGCGCTCGGCCGCCCTCCAGGTGCCGGTGTACGCCCAGCTGCTGACCTCGGCGCAGCTGGCCGAGCACGAGCGGGCCGCGGGCGCCTGGCAGGCGGAGTGGCAGCCCCTGCGCGAGTGCCTGAGACTGACCGCGGGCGCGGCGGAGACCACCGCCGAACTGGTCGGCGGGCTGCGGGTCTTCCCGGAGCGGATGCGGGCCAACGTGGACATCACCGGCGACCGGATCGTCTCCGAGCGCCTGGCCGCCCGGCTCGGCCGGGACAGGCTCGACCGGGCCGCGGGCGAGGAGGGGCCGCTGCGGCAGGTGCTGGCGGGCGAGGTCCCCGCCGAGATGTTCGACCCCGACGACTACCTGGGGGCCGCGCGGGCCCTCGTCGACCGCGTTCTCACCGTCTATCGGGAGCGGTCCCTGAACCACCGGGAGCTGTCTTGAAACTCGACCACCGCCTCGACGGACCGGCCGGAGCGCCGCTCCTCGTGCTCGGGCCCTCGCTGGGCACCACCCTGGAGGTGTGGGAGCCGCAGATGGAGGCGCTGACGGCCTCCTGGCGGGTGCTCCGTTACGACCTGCCCGGCCACGGGGGCTCGGAGCCCGCGACCGAGGTGACCCTCGACCTGCTGGCCGGCGCCGTACTCGATCTGGTCGGCGAGCAGCCGGGCGGGGAGCGGTTCGCGATCGGCGGGATCTCCCTCGGGGGCGCGATCGCGGCCACCGTCGCGGCCCGGGTCCCGGAACGGGTGACCCACCTGGTGCTGTGCTGCTCCTCGGCCCGGTTCGGCGATCCCGGGCCGTGGCTGGAGCGCGCCGCGGCCGTCAGGCGGGACGGGATGGAGCCGCTCGCCGCCGTCCTGCCGGGGCGCTGGTTCACCCCGGAGGCCGAGCAGGGGAGGGTCGCCGGGGTGCTGCGGATGCCGTACGGGACGGACGCCGGGTCGTACGCGGCCTGCTGCGAGGCCCTCGCGGCCTACGACCTGACCGGTGCCCTCGGCGCGATCACGGCGCCGACCCTGGTCGTCGCGGGCGCGGACGACCCCGCCACGCCCGTCGGCCACTCCGTCGCCCTGGCCACCGGCATTCCCGGCGCCCTGCTCACGGTGGTGCCGCGGGCCGCGCACCTGGCGAACGTCGAACGGGCCGAGACGGTCACCGCCGCGATCGTCCGCCACCTGGGCGGCGAGCGGCGGGCGGCGGGCACGCGCACCAGGCGGGAGGTGCTCGGCGACGCGCACGTCGACCGCGCGGTGGCCGCGACCACCGCCTTCACCCACGACTTCCAGGACCTCATCACCCGGTACGCCTGGGACGAGATCTGGAACCGTCCCGGCCTGGACCGCCGCACCCGCAGCTGCGTCACGCTGACCGCGCTCGTCGCCGGGGGGCACCTGGAGGAGCTGGCCATGCACGTGCGCGCGGCCCTGCGCAACGGACTCTCCCCGGAGGAGATCAAGGAGGTGCTGCTCCAGACCGCGATCTACTGCGGGGTGCCCGCGGCCAACGCCGCCTTCGCCGTGGCCGGGCGGACGCTCGCCGAGGCGGCGGACTGACCGGCCTGGGCGGGCTCATCGGCCGGAGGGAGCCGTCTGACCTGGGACTTTCATGACGGTACGGGGAGAGGGCCCGTCCGTGAACCCGGAGATACGGGGGCGGCTGAGTGGGTAGGAGAGCGCCCGTGAAAGGTGAAGCGCACACCACAGGATCGGACGCACCGGCTCCGATCACGATGGATCTCCTGCTGTCGGTCAACCGGGACCGTCACCCGATCACCGTGGACACCCGGGAGACGCTCCTGGACACGCTGCGCGAGCGGCTCGGCCTGACCGGGGCGAAGAAGGGCTGCGACCACGGCCAGTGCGGGGCGTGCACGGTGCTGGTCGACGGGCGAAGGGTGAAGTCCTGCCTGGCGCTGACCGTGACCCTGGACGACCGGGAGATCGTCACGGTCGAGGGGCTGGCGGACGACGACGGGCCGCACCCGCTGCAGACGGCGTTCGTCGAACACGACGCCTTCCAGTGCGGATACTGCACCCCCGGCCAGCTCTGCTCCGCGGTCGGCATGCTGGCCGAGGCGGCGGCGGGATGGCCGAGCGCGGTCACCCGCGACCTGGCCGCCGGGGTCCCGCCGGACGGCGGCGTCACGCTCGACGACGACGAGATCCGCGAGCGGATGAGCGGCAACCTGTGCCGCTGCGGGGCCTACGTCAACATCGTCGCGGCCATCGGGGAGGTGGCGCGATGAGGCCTTTCTCCTACCTGCGGGCCACCGACGCGCCCTCCGCGGTCGCCGCCTGCGCCGAACGGCCCAACACCGTGTACCTCGCGGGCGGCACGAACCTGGTCGACCTGATGCGCCTGGGAGTGGCCTCCCCGGACGTCCTGGTGGACGTCGGCAGACTCCTGCCCGGCACGATCGAGGAGACGCCGGACGGCGCCCTGCTGATCGGCGCGGGCGCGCGCAACAGCGACCTGGCCGCCGACCCCCTGGTACGGCGCCGCCACCCGATGCTCGCCCAGGCGGTGCTGGCCGGAGCCTCGGGCCAGATCCGCAACGCGGCCACCGTCGGAGGCAACCTGCTGCAGCGCACCCGCTGCCCCTACTTCCAGGACGTGACCAAACCCTGCAACAAGCGGCTGCCCGGCACCGGCTGCCCGGCCCGCGAGGGCGACCACCGAAACCTGGCGATCCTGGGCCACTCCGACGCCTGCGTGGCCACCCACCCGTCGGACATGGCGGTCGCGCTGGCCGCGCTCGGCGCGGTCGTCCACGTGGAGGGCGCGGACGGCCCGCGCACCGTGCCGATGCCCGGCCTGCACCGGCTGCCGGGCGAGGAGCCCTGGCGCGACACCGTGCTGGACCCCGGAGACCTGATCACCGCGGTCGAGGTGCCCGCGCTGCGGTTCGCGGCCCGCTCGCGCTACCGCAAGGTCAGGGACCGGGCGTCGTTCGCCTTCGCGGTCGTCTCGGTCGCGGTGGCGCTCGACGTCGCCGACGGCGTGGTGCGCGACTGCCGGATCGCGCTCGGCGGGGTCGCCCACGTGCCGTGGCGGGCCGAGGCCGCAGAGGCGGCGCTGCGCGGCTCCGCGGCCGTCGAGGCCGAGTTCGCCAGGGCGGCCGACGCGGAGCTGGCCGGGGCGCGCCCGCTACGCGACAACGCGTTCAAGGTCCCCCTGGCCCGCAACGTGCTGGTCCGCACCCTCACCGACCTCGTGGAGACACCATGACCAGCACGGCGACCACCACGGTGACCAGCACGGCGACCACCACGGCGCCTCCTGCGGCCCGGCCGTCCGTCGGCTCGGCGCTCGACCGGGTCGAGGGCCTGGAGAAGGTGACGGGACGGGCCAGATACGCCTTCGAGTACTCCCCGGACGATCTGGCCTACGCCGTACCGGTGCAGGCGACCATCGCCAGGGGGGAGATCCGCGCGGTCGACGTCGACACCGCGGTCAAGTATCCCGGCGTGATCGCCGCCATCTGGTACGGCAACGCCCCCAGGCTGGCCCCCGCCGAGAACGCCGAGCTGTCGGTGCTCCAGTCGCGCAGGGTGGCCTACCGGGGACAGTACGTCGCGGTCGTGGTGGCCGAGACGCTGGAGAGCGCCAGGGAGGCGGCCCGGCTGCTGCGCGTGGACTACGAGCCCGAGGAACACGACGTCGAGCTGCGCGCCGACCACCCGGAGATGTACCGCCCCGAGCGGGTCAACCCGTTCTATCCCGCCGACACCGAGCAGGGCGAGCCGGATGCCGCGCTCGCCGCCGCCCAGGTCGTGGTCGACGAGACCTACAGCACGCCCGCCGAGCACAACAACCCGATGGAGCCGCACGCCACGGTCGCCGTGTGGGACGGCGACGGGCTGACCCTCTACGACTCCACCCAGGGCGCCTCCTCGGTCCGCGACATCGTCGCGCCGCTGTTCGGCCTGCCGCCGGGGAACGTCCGGGTGGTCTCCCCGCACGTGGGCGGCGGCTTCGGGTCGAAGGGCATGCCCCTGTCGCCGGTCGTGCTCGCCGCGCTCGCCGCCAAGCACTCGGGGCGCCCGGTCAAGCTCGCGGTCACCCGGCAGCAGATGTTCGCGGTGACCGGCTACCGCACCCCGACGATCCAGCGGGTACGGCTCGGCGCCGACGTCGGCGGACGGCTGAGCGCGATCGTCCACGACGCCTTCGAGCAGAGCTCCAGGATCCGGGAGTTCGCCGAGCAGACCACCACGCCCACCCGGATGATGTACGCCGCGCCCAACCGGCGCACCACCCACAGGCTGGTCAGGCTCGACGTCCCCACCCCCGCCTGGATGCGCGCCCCCGGCGAGACACCCGGCATGTTCGCCCTGGAGTCGGCGATGGACGAGCTGGCCGCCGCCTGCGGGATCGACCCGATCGAGCTGCGGATCCGCAACGAGCCGGACGTCGACCCGGAGAGCGGCCTGCCGTTCAGCTCCCGCAACCTGGTCGCCTGCCTGCGCGAGGGGGCACGGCGGTTCGGCTGGGCCGGGCGCGACCCCGAACCGGGGACCAGGCGCAGGGACGGGCTGCTGGTCGGGACCGGCGTCGCGGCCTCCACCTACCCGGCTTACCGCCGTCCCTCCCGGGCGAGCGCCCGCCGCGAGCCCGACGGCACCTTCACCGTGCGGATCGCCGCCGCCGACATCGGCACCGGTGCCAGGACCGTCCTGACCCAGATCGCCGCCGACGCGCTGCGCGTCTCGCCGGAGCGGGTCACGGTGGAGATCGGTGACAGCGCGCTGCCCGCCGCGCCGCTGGCGGGCGGTTCGATGGGCACGGCCTCGTGGGGCACCGCCGTGGTCCGGGCCTGCGAGGCGCTGACCGAGGAGCTGGAGCGCGCGGGCGGAGAGGCGCCCGCCGACGGCCTGGAGGGCTCCGCCGACACCGCCGAGGAGGTCCGCGCCCGGCCGGGCTTCGCGCAGCACGCCTTCGGCGCGCAGTTCGCCGAGGTGGGCGTGGACCCCGACACGGGGGAGACGCGGGTGCTGCGGCTGCTCGGCGTGTTCGCCGCCGGCCGGATCGTCAACCCGAAGACCGCCCGCTCGCAGTTCATCGGCGGCATGACCATGGGCATGTCGATGGCCCTGCTGGAGGAGAGCGTCATGGACCGCGAGTTCGGTGACTACCTCAACCACGACTTCGCCCAGTACCACGTCGCCGCCTGCGCCGACGTGCGGGACGTCGAGGCGGTCTGGATCGAGGAGGACGACCCGTACCTCAACCCGATGGGCGCCAAGGGCATCGGGGAGATCGGCATCGTCGGCACCGCGGCGGCCGTCGCGAACGCGGTTCACCACGCCACCGGCGTCCGCGTCCGCGACCTGCCCATCCGTCTCGACAAGCTCGTGCGCTGAGCGCGCGGGCCGTGCCTCGTGTCTCCCGCGCGGCTCTTCCGGCGGGCAGCGGGCAGGCTCGCCGACGCGGCGCCCGGCTGGCTGGTGGAGACCGTACGGCCCGCGCCCGCCGCCCCCCGGTGGTGGCCGATGCTGCGCATGGCCCTGGCGGTGGTGACCCCGCTGCTGGCGGGGCTGGCCGCCGGGCGGATCTCGCTGGGGATACTGCCGTCCATGGGGGCCATGGGCACCGCCCTGGCCGATCGGGGCGGGTCCTACCGGATCAGGATCATCAGGATGGGCGCCACCGGGCTCGCCGGGGCGCTCGGCTACCTCGCCGGAGCCCTCGTCCGGGGCCACGGCTGGTGGGTGGTGCTGGTCGTGGTCGCCCTCTCGGTGGTCTCGGCGCTGATCAGTACGGCCGGGGCCACGGGGTCCACGGCCGGGCTCCAGCTCCTCGTGATGACCGTGCTCGGCACCGGCATCCCGCTGCCGGGGCCGCCGGGGACCAACACGCTGATGTTCCTGCTCGGCGTGGTGTGGGCGCTCGTGCTGGGGCTGGCCGACTGGCCGCTGCACCCCCGGGCGCCGGAGGAGGCCGCGGTGATCACCGCCTACCGGGTGCTCCGCCGGCTGTTCGACGACCGCGGCGCCGAGGCCATGGCGCTCTTCGACACCGCGCTCAGGAACGCCTACGACACCGTGTTCGGCGCCCGGTCCGCGGCGGCGGGAACCGATCCCGAACGGACCCGCCTGGTCGCGCTGCTGAACCAGGCGTCGCTGATCCGCAACGCGTTGATCTCGCTGGACCAGGAGAGGCGTGAGCCGCCCGGCGGGACGGCCGCGACCGTCGCCGAGGTCACCGCCTCGCTCGCCGAGGGGCGGCCGCCGCCGGAGCCCCCGGGCTGCGAGGGCGACTCGCCCGCGACGCGGGCGCTGAGCTCCGCCGTCGAGGGAGCCGTGGAGCTGGTCTCCGGCGGGGACGTCAGGGGCGAGCAACTGCCCTACGAGCGGATCGGGCGCCGGGGAAAGCCGGCCCAGATCTGGGAGAACATGTGGTCGGGCCACCTGACCCGCGTCTACACGGCCAGGCTGGCGCTCTGCATGGGAGCCGCCAGCGCGGTGAGCGAACTCGGCTGGCTGGAGCGGTCCTACTGGACGACGCTGACCGTCGCGCTGGTGCTCAAACCCGACTTCGGATCGGTGTTCGCCCGTGCCGTGCAGCGCGCCCTCGGGACCCTCGCGGGCACGCTGATCGGTCTCGTGGTCCTCGCCGCCGTGCCGTACGGCCCGGCGATCCTCGCCCCGATCGCGGTGTTCGCGGCGCTGCTGCCGTACGGCATGCAGCGCAACTGGGGCATCATGTCGGCCTTCCAGGCTCCGCTGGTCCTGCTGCTGGTGGACCTGCTGACCCACGGCGGCCCCAGGCTGGCCGAGATCCGGCTGGTCGACACCCTGGCCGGGTGCCTGATCGTCCTGCTGCTGGGATACCTGCCGTGGCCCGCGAGCTGGGAGGCGCCGGTCGGGCCGAGGTTCGCCGACGCGGTCGCCGCCACCGCCGACTACCTCAGGCACGCCTTCGACCGGGAGCACACCGGCAGGGCCCGGCTGCGCCACCGGGTCTACGACGCCTTGGCCGACCTGCGGACGGTCTTCCAGCGGGCGGTGACCGAACCTCCCGTGGTCAGCAGGCGCATCACCACGTGGATGCCCGCGATGACCGCGCTGGAGCGGGTCGCGGACGCGACCGCCGCCACCGTCGCCCGCACCGAGCACGGCGCGCCGCCGCCGTCGCGGGAGGCCGTCCGGGCCGTGGTGACGTCCCTGGAGAACATCGCCGCCGACGTCCGCGCCGGGCACCCGCCGAGGGAGCCGGACCTCACCGGCGAGGAGTCGCTGGAGCGGGTGAACTCCGCCGTCCAGGGCCTGCGCGACACCGTTTCCGGCCGCCACAGCTGCTGACCCGCGCCGTCCCCGCCGCCTCCGGGCCGTCAGCCGTCGCCGGCGGCCGTCCCGCCCCCGTGCGCCGCGGGCTCGGCCCCGGCCAGGGCGGAGTGGCGGTAGGAGTAGCCGAAGTACACGATCAGGCCGATCAGGAACCACACCGCGAAGCGCACCCAGGTCTCCCACTGCAGGAAGGTGATCAGCCAGAGCGAGAAGACGATGCCGACCGTCGGCACCACGGGCTTCCCCGGGCAGCGGAAGGTCCGCGGCAGGTCGGGACGCCGGTAGTGCAGCACGATCACCGCCGCGCACACGACGACGAAGGCGAGCAGGATGCCGATGTTGGTCAGCTCGGCCGCCTGCACGATGGGCAGGAACCCGGCGATGATCGCGGAGGCGATGCCGACGATCCACGTCACCCGGGTCGGCACGTGCCGTGTCGGGTGGGTCTTGGCGAACCAGTGGGGCAGCAGCCCGTCGCGGCTCATCGAGAACCACACGCGGCTCACGCCGAGCATGAACGTGAACATGACGGTGAGGATGCCGATGATCGCCCCGACCGCGATCACGTTCGCCAGGCCCTGCAGGCCGACGGCCTTGAAGGCGCTGGAGAACCCGCTCTCCTTGTCGATCTCGGTGTACTTCTGCATGCCCGTCAGCACCAGGCAGGCCAGCACGTACAGCACCATCGAGATGGCGAGGGAGTAGACGATCGCCTTGGGCATGTGGCGCTGGGCGTCCTTGGACTCCTCGGCCGCGGTGCTCATGGCGTCGTAGCCGAAGACGGCGAAGAACACCGTGGCCGCGCCGGTGATCGCGCCGCCGATGCCGTAGGGGAAGAAGGGGATGTAGTTGGCGGTGTTGATGTGGAGGAAACCGACCACGATGACCAGCAGCACCACCGCGACCTTCAGCCCGACGATCGCCATCTCGAACCTGGCCGCGTTCTTCATGCCGAGGTTCAGCAGGTAGGCGATCAGCAGGCACAGCACCGCGGCGAACAGGTCGACCCGGTGCCCCTCGCCCGTCCCCGGCGCCCCCAGCATCCACGCGGGTATCTGGACGCCCAGGTCGCCGAGCAGGAACGAGAAGTAGCCCGAGATGCCGATGGCCACCACCGCGACGATCGCGGTGTACTCCAGCAGCAGGTCCCAGCCGATGAACCAGCCCACGATCTCGCCCAGGACCGCGTAGCCGTAGGTGTAGGCCGATCCGGCCTTCGGGATGAGCCCGGCGAACTCGGCGTAGGAGAACGCCGCCGCGGCGCTCGCGACTCCGGCGATCAGGAAGGAGATCACGACGGCGGGACCGGCCACGCCGTTGGCCACGGTGCCCGCGAGGGTGAAGATGCCCGCGCCGATGATGCCGCCGACCCCGATCGCGGTCAGCTGCCACAGCCCCAGCACGCGGGTGAGCTGCTCGCTCCCGCCGCCCTCCGGCTCCTCGATGTGCTCGATGGGCTTGCGGCGAAGCACGCCGGAGCCCGACCGTGGCCTGACCATGGCGCTTCCCTTCGCACGACGACTACGGCGGACGACCTGACCCGATCCCAGCGGGAGGCTCCTACCCCCTTGGAGGAGGCTTATTCCGGGGACGGGGCCCGCCGGAGAGGGCGTATCCGCTGGTGGAAGCGGCCTCGATGGGAGTATGCGCTCTGTCGTGCCCGGGGCCGGGCGCGGTACCGTCGTGTTATCGAATCCCGAGACACGGGGGGAGACGCCATGCCGAGCGATCCCGATCACGTGCTCGACGCCATCGACGGAGTCGTCGACGAATGGCTCGCCATGAGCGAGGACTCCATGCGCTGGGCACCACCGGAGAAGCCTCCGCCCAGGCCGCGGCTCGCACTGCCGACACCGCCCCTGCCGCATCTCGTCGAGGAGCTGTTACAGGAGGTCGGCACGCACACCCAGGCCGTGGTCGAGGTCTTCCGGCCACTGGGGGAGGGGGTGATCGGTGCCTTCAACGCGTTCTTCGACAACGCCGCCGTGCGACAGCTCCTCGACCCCGCCGACTGGCCCGAGGAGTACGCTCCGCTCGACGTCGACGACGACGACCCCGAGGCGGAGCGACCGCGTGCGAGCGGCTCAGAGGAGGGCCCAGGAGGGTAACGGCTCGCAGGACTCCGTCCAGGCACGCGGCAGGCGGCCGGGGCCGACCCGCGCGGCGACGATCCCGCAGACGATCGCGCAGATCGTGTCGGTGTCCCCGTCCGGCTGGACGCTCGTCCAGAATGCCTGTTCGAAGTCGTCGAGGTGCTTGGCGGCGGCCCACAGACTGAACGGGACCGTGTCGTGCGCGCCCGCCTCGCCGCCCTTGCCGAGGACGGAGGCAGCGACGCCTGGGTCGTCGACGGTCAGCAACCGGCGGGCCTCGGCGACACCGTCCCTGACCAGGCCCGCGGGCAGGTGTTCCAGCACCTGGCCGAGCAGCCGGTCGGACCGGCGATCGGGCGGCAGGTCGGACGCGGCCTGAACGGGGCATGCCGCGATCGCGGCCGCGGCGGCCACGGCGGCGGCCCCCGCGACGGCCTCCGGGTGCGTGTGGGTGACCCGTGCGGACAGCGCGGCCTGCCGTACGGCCCGCTCGGGGTCACCGGCGAACCAGGCGCCGAGCGGGGCGACCCGCATGGCGGCCCCGTTGCCCCACGACCCCCTGCCCCCGAACGCCGAGGCGGCGAGCGGCTCCCAGTCGGCGCCGCAGCGGACGAGATGGAGCATCCGTTCGGTGGCCGCGCCGTAGCCCCGGTCCGGGTCGTGGTGCTCGGCGAAGCTCGCGGCCAGGGCGCTCTGGTCGATGGAGCCGTGGCCGGCCAGGACGCGGTGCACGGAACAGGCCATCTCGGTGTCGTCGGTCCACCGCCAGGTGCCGGGAGGCGGGGTACGGCCGGCGAGGAAGTGGTCGTAGGGGCGGACGGAGAGCCGGGCCCCCAGCGCGTCGCCCAGGGAGAGTCCGCGCAGGGAGGCCGCGGCTCGCGCGGGGGAGGTCGGCGACGTGGGGGACATGTGTGACATGGGGGGCGTGGTCTCCTGCTCTCGTTCGGTGGGTTCGGTCACGGTCGTCGCCGGGGCGGCGCCGTACGGTCTCGATCGGCTCGGCCGGCGGCGCCTCACGCTCCCTGCCCGTCGCCCGTTTCCCGGCCGTCGCTCGCTCCGTGGTCGCGCGGGCTCCCGGCGGGGGGCCGGTCGGGGGCGCCGGCCTCCCAGATGTGCTCGAACTGGTCGATCCAGTAGCGGTACCAGCGCTTGCTGCGCTCCCTGGTGAGCTCCAGGTGCATCCGGGAGGAGGAGGTGTCGTTGTGGAAGCCGTGGAACTCCACGATCGCCGTGCCACCCTTGGCGCCGGGATCCAGGACGACCATGCTGAATCCCGGGTTGTAGCCGAGCAGCCGGTAGGCGAAGGCGCCCTTGACCGGCCAGGTCGCCATCAGTCTCAGCCTGCCCACGGTGTCGGCGAGCGAGGAACGGAAGTCGTGGACGGGGAAGTCGAGGTGCTCGCCCAGCTGCCTGGCGGCGAGCGTGACGGCGGGCTCGCCGGCGGGGTCGAGCACGACGACGCGCACGATCGCGTCCTCGTGGCGCAGCACGTGCGCGCGGAGCGCCTGGACCGTCGGGCCGGACAGGACGTTGGCCGCCGACGGAGCGAACACCCACACCTCCCGGGCCGTCCTGAGCCTTCGGGACAGGGGGGTCTCGTCGAAGGCGGAGCGGTCGTGGAGCAGCTGGTCGGCGATCTCCACCGTGCCGCCCGGCGAGGTGATCTGGTGGACGAGCAGCCCGACGGCGGCCAGCAGCGCACCCCACCGCATGTTCTCCGGGAGCACGTCGCTCACGATCGACAGCAGCGAGAAGACCAGCGTGATCAGGGTGAGCGCGTAGACCTCGATGTTGCGGCGGGCCCTGATGTCCGCCCGCATCCGTCGTAAGCCGTTCATCCGCGGTCCGGGGGGCAGGCCGGTGCCGTGACGTCCGCCGGAGAAGATGAGGGAAGGCGAGTCATCCGGTGGCTCCCGAGTTGTCAGGTGCTCGCGGCGCCCCGCGGACGCCGTCGCACGTACCAGGCTACTCCACCTGACTTCATATATTCAGATGTATTTTTCTTAAGCTGAGTATTGGCCCTTTCCGGACGCCGCTCCGGAGAGGGCCGTCGCTCAGAGCGGGTCGTCCCACAGCCGCTCGCCGGAGACGCCGGGGGCCTGTCGCGTCCCCAGCCGGTCGGCCAGCGCCCTGGCCTCCGCGAGCAGGGGGTGGCCGTCGCCCAGCGCGGGCCTGCCGTGGGCCAGCGGCTCCCGGTCGAGCAGGGGGGCCAGTTCCCGGTGGACCTCGTCGATCCGCCCCGCCTCCAGCAGGAGCAGGGCCGACTCCATGCGCCCGGCCAGCACGACCGGATGGCGGTCGTCCAGGCCCGCCTCGGCCGTCCCCGGCAGCGCGGCGACCGCCCGCCCGGCCTCCTCGGGGCGGTGCAGCGCGCGTGCCGCGCGGGCGGAGAGCAGCAGGGTCTCCGCCCGGCCGGGAAGGTCGTCGTCGACCCCCGCCTCCAGGAGCGCGAGCGTCTCCAGCGTGGCCGCCGCCTCCGCGGCCGCGCCGGCCCGCAGCAGCGCCCCGGCCCTGGCCCGCTCGGCCGCCCGCCGTATGGCGTCGAAGTCGTCCACGAGGGGAGGCCGGACCGGCCCGTCGAGCGCGTCGAGCGCGGTGAGCGCGGTGAGCGCGGTGAGCGCGGCGTCCGGGGAGCCGCTCGCCGACAGCGCGTCCGCCCGGAGGACGACGGCCTCGGCGTGCAGCCGGGGGGAGACGTTCTCGGCGAACCACTCCGACATCACGACGGCGGGGGACAGGATCCGCAGGGCCTCGCCGGGGAAGCCCGCCAGCAGCTCGACCTGCGCGAGCCGTACGATGTCGTGCTGCAGCCAGTATCCCTGCGGCGCCAGCAGCCTGAGGTGACGCATGTGGGCCTCGAGCAGGTGCCGCCTGGCCTCGATCGGCTGCCCCGCCGCGATGAGCGCCTCGGCGACCGTCACCTGGGCCGAGGTGGTGTTGACGTTGTCGTGGCCGAGACGGTCCTGCCTGTCCCGCAGGGTCTCCTCGGCCAGCAGCAGCCCCCTGACGACCTGGCCTGCCCTGGTCACGGTCCGCGCCCTGGTCTGCTGGGTGATGGTCAGGCGGCGCCACGGGGCGGTGTCGCCGCTGGTGGCCGCCCCGGCGGAACGGACCTCGAGGACGCGGTCGAGAAGGCGCAGTCCCTCGCCCGGCCGCCCGCCCTCGGCGAGGGCCTCGGCCATGTTGTGCTCGGCCCGCGCGACGTAGGAATCGGCGTCCGCGGCGAGGACCTCCGCGGCGCGCCGGGAGCGCTCGAACCGGCCGGTCGCCGCGCGGAGGTCCCCGTACCGCAGCAGCGCCAGGCCGTGCCTGCTGGTGGCGTCGCACAGGGCGCGGGCGTCACCGGTCGACGGGTCGGTCTCGGTGATCGTCTCCAGTGTCGCGCCGAGCTCGCCGCTCACGCTCGCGGCCCGGGCCAGCAGCGGCGTGTTGTCCAGCAGCACGCGTGTGGCGAGGGTCAGGGCGCCCGCCCTGACGCGGAGGTCTCCGTTGCGGCCGGCGATCCCGATGCCTCCCTCGGCCGCGCGCAGCGCGTCGATCCAGCCGCCGGCCAGCGGTACCAGGTCACGGCTGAACCAGTGGGCGGCCAGCGCGGCCGCCTGGGCGCCGACCGGCCCCTCCGGATCGTCGGCGAGCGCCCTGAAGGCGAGGTCGGACAGGCGCGCGGCGCACTCCTCGGCCCACCCCTCCCGGGGGAGGGCGACCGCCCGTGCCGCCGCCGCCAGGCGCGGCGCGAGAAAGGCGGTGTAGGCGGAGATCCGTCCCTCCCATCCGGCGGCGGCCACGCGGCCGAAGGGGCCGTCGGGCCACAGCGGCAGGGGCGAGGCCGCGCTTGAGCGCTTCTCCGAGGTGGAGATGTCGCCGATGCCGAGCCTGACCTGCGTCACGAGGAAGCGCTCCACCTGGTGGAAGCGGGCGATGCGGTCCAGCGCGGCCGTCACGAGGGCCGACGCCCCGCTCACCGAATCGGGCACGGAAGGCGGGGACTCGTCGCCCGCGAACTCGTCGAAGGTGTGCTTCAGCGCGAGTGAGACGAGCACGCGGCGGCTTTTGACCTCGTTGTAGAGCCAGACGGCGCTGCGTCCCTGTTCCTCGCCGCCGCTGCCGCCCCGGGGCAGCCGCACCCGTTCGGCGACGTCTTCCGCGCGGACGAGATGGTAGTCGCTGTTCCTGAACGCGGAAGCGGAGGCCGCCGCCACGGCGACCAGCCTGCGCTCTTGCGCGGACATCGCGGTATCCCTTCGGTCTGATCGGGAAACTGTACCTCACTATGGATAAGTTTCCGGTAAACGATCAATCTGACTCTTGTGCATGATGACCGGGAAACGCCCCGAGAGCAACCGGTGGACGACCGGGCCGCCGGTCGCCCGGCCCGGTTGGCTGGGAGGAGGGTCACCGCTCGAAGGAGACGAACATGCGCGAGGTCGTCGTAGCCGACGCGAAGGAGCATCTCACCAGCCACGGATGGGCGTTGATACGGGGTCTTGACCTGGGCGCGGACGCCGGTGCCGCCGTGCTGGAGGTCGCCCGCCGTTTCGGCGTCCCCTCGGCCAGGGACGGAGGCCGCGAGGTCTGGGAGATCAGGCCCCGGCCCCGGCGCGAGGGGCCGCGCACCTTCTCCGAGCGGGCGGGGGCGGCGTCCTTCCACACCGACGCCCAGTATCACCGCAGGCCCGAGGACATCGTGTGCCTGGCCACGGTGAGACCGGCCGCGGACGGCGGGGAGACGCTGCTCCTCAGCGCGGGCTCGGCCGTCGGCGCCCTCCTGCGCCACGACGGCGGCAGGCGGGCCCTGGAGGTGCTGAGCCGGCCCGGCTGGTCGTGGACGGTCCCGGAGATCTTCGGCGGCCCGCCGCCGTCGGGCGCCCGGGCCGACACCTCACCCGACACTTCACCGGACGGCTCATCGGACGGCTCATCGGACGGCTCATCGGACGGTTCGGACGGCGGCTTCGACGGCGACGGTGACGATGACGGTGACGGCGACGGTGACGACGGCGGGGTCGCCGTGCTGCCGGGAGACGGCACCGTCCGGTGGCGGGCGGACAACGTCGCCGCCGGTGTCGGCAGGGCCCGCCGCCGGGCGGCCGCGCTGTTCGCCTCGTGCCTGGCCGGGAGCCGCGACGCCGTCCTCCTCCCGCAACGGCCGGGTGACCTGCTGGTCGTCGACAACCACCACGTCCTGCACGCCCGCACCTCCTTCCGCGACCCGCGCAGGCTGCTGCTGCGCGTGAGGCTGTGGGCGTCGTGACGCGCGAACTCCTCACCCGTGACCCCGGCGTGGCCCGTGCCTGGGCCCTCGCGGCCGCCGTCGCCGCCACACGTGTTCCGGCCCACGGGGCCGAGGCCGAGGCGTGGACCGTGCGGGGATGGGCCGAAGTCGCCCTGGGATGCGCGATCCTCGGTGTCCCGCGGGCCTTCGACGGCCTCGACGAGATCGTGACGGGGGCGGGCATCCGGTACGGCGGGCCGGCCGCCGCCAGACTGCGCGCGCTGCGCGCGACCCACGGCCCGGTTCCCGGCGGCTACCCCAGGTCGTCCCGCGGCCCGGTGGACGCCGTGTCCCCGGACGTCTGGCGGCTGTGCGCGCACCTGGCCGAGTTCTGCGACGCGGTCGCCGTCGGAGGAGGGGGCGGCTCCCGGACACGGGACTCGGCCGCCGCGCACCTGCGCTGGGGGGAGAGATACCGGCCCTCCCCCCGGCAAGGCCATCTGCTGCTGCGCGTCTCCTCCCGCCACGCCGGTACGGCCTGGCGCACCTGGATGCGGCTGCCGGGCCGGGACGGGCCGGTCGCCGTCCTCGCCGACATCCCGCGCAGGGCGCCGGAGGGGCAGCGCTGCGTGTGGCGGGGCATCCACGACGGAGCCCACCTCGACCATCTCGGCGCGGTGGGCGACGGCCCGTCCGTCGAGTTCGGGGCGGGCCTGCTCGACGCCGAGGCGTACGCGATGGCGGTGGAGATCCTCGCGCTCGTCGAGTGCGCCGGGAACGGCGAGCACGTCGCGGCGCGCTGGCTCAGGCGGGGACTGCTGGAACGGATCGGCCGTCTTCCCGGATTCGCCGCCACCCCCCTCGCCGGGGCCCGTCCCGCGCTGGAGGAGGCCCTCGGCTTCTCCTCTCCCGAACTGGAGGTGCTGCCATGTCTCGCGGCGGCCTACGTCACCGGACCGCTCGGGCTTCTCGCCGGGACGGCCCCGGACTCCGCGCTTCCGCCGTCGCTGCGCGCGGCGCTGCTGGCACGCTGGCGGACGGCGTGCGCGGCCTCGCCCGCCGCGGCCCGCCTGACGGAGCGGGCCCGGGAGAGCGCGCCGGCCACGGCCCGGCGGCCGGCGAGCACGCCGTTGAGATAGGCGCTGCCGTCGGCGCCGCCGAGATCGCGGCGCGCGTCCGTGCGGAGCAGCGCGCGCACCTCGCCGGGCTGCTCGACCGGCAGGAGAATCGCATCGGTGCAGGACGTCGCGCACCCATGAGGCCGGGATCGTGAGGCCGGGATCGTCACCCCGGGGACTACAACCGCCGCGCGCCGTGGCCGGAGAGGATTTCCAGCACCCTCTCGGTCACGTCCGGGCGCGGCACCGACAGGTGGATCGCCCAGCGCGGATGGCGGCCGAGGCTCTCGGCGATCGCCGTCCACAGCCAGTAGAGACCGGTTTCGAGGGACAGCCCGCCCCGGCCCGTGCCGATCAGCGGGAAGCACAGCGAGGACAGGGGAGGGGAGAAGTCCTCGCGTTCGGCGGTGGCCAGCCGGAAGACGCGGTGGACGGCCTCGCTCACGCTCCCGGGCTCCACCGCGTAGGCGTCGCGCCCGACGGCGGGGACCGCCACCGCGACGTGGTAGATCCGCCGCACGCCGTTGGCGGCCAGACCCCCTGGGCCGGTGGCGGCGACGGTGCCGGGGGCGACCGGCAGGCCGGCCCTGGCGTGGCGGCCCATCCACCGCAGCAGCTCCAGCTGGACGGTGTCCTCCACCATCTCGCCCGCGGCCCCCCTGCTGGCCCCGGCCCTGCGCAGCGCGGCCGACACCGACGACCTGAAGGTCTTCGACATCTCCATGTAGACGTTCTCCGGGGAGACGAGCACGTCGATTCCGGTGAGCTGCTCGATCGGCCGCGCGTGGACCGTCACCCGGACGTCGCCCGCGGCGTCGAGCAGCACCTGGGAGCGGGCGACGTATCTGGCGCGCGTGGGCGCGGGCCGCTCCCGCCTCTCGCAGAGACCGAGGATCTGCTCGGCGACCTGGGCGAGAACGACGCGCTCCTGGTGTTTGCGGAACCGCTCGACGCTCACGCCGTACACCCGGGCGGCCTGGCGGCGGCGGTCGGCCGCCTGCCAGTCCCGGGTGCCCTGCACGAGCCCGAAGGTGTAGGCGGCCGCGGTCTCCAGGCTGCCGCCGCCGAGGCCGGAGACCGCGTCGGCCAGCAGGCGTTCGACCGCGAAGCGGGACGGCTCGTCCGTGGCCAAGTGGATCCCGGCGGCCTCGGTGAGGGCGGCCAGCGGCGTCTCCCGGATCCGGACCAGGCCGCGTTCGCGCAGGACGCGCAGGTCCTCGACGAGGTCGTCATGGGAGAGGGGCCGGGAGGAGGGCCGGGAGGGGGACACGGACGGTTCCGTCACATGCGGAGGATGCCCGTCCCGGGGGAGCGTCAGTCACGAACCCGAGGAGTGAAGTTATATCAACTTGTAGCGGTTTCTCTGAGGAAAGTTGGCTATATTTTTTGAGGAGGATCCCCTTGAACCTAGAGCGGGGCGTTATGGGCACGATTGCGAGACTTCGGGGGAGTACAGCCAGCCGCTGGCGTGAGGAGCTGCTGCTCGGCACCCTCAAGGAGCGAGGTCACTGGCAGACCAAGGTTCACCACTACCGGGCGTTTCGCAGCCTGGCCGAGGCCGGCCACGTCACCACGAAGGAGAGCGTGGTCGAGGCGGCGGACAGCGCGATGAGCACCCTTTACACCGTCGCGGGCCCCAGTGCCCGGCATTCGCTGCTGTCCAGGTTCGAGCGGTCGCATCCCCAGCTCGCCGGGTGCTATCCGCAGAGCTGGGCCACCAGCAGGCTCGCCCACGAGACGGTCATGTGGAGGTTCTGGCCGCACCGGGAGACCTGGCTGCGGCGGCTGGAGGGCGCCCGGCGTGATCGGACGGCCGCGGCCGAACGGCTGATCCTCGTGCTCGCCGACTTCGCCGGGACGAACGGCGGCCTGATGCGGGCCGCGGAGCTGACCCCGCCGATCTGCGCGGTCGAGGACCTGCTCGTCCTCCTGGAGGGACGGATCACCCCGCCGGAGGCGTTCGCCCTCCTGCGCCGGGTGGTCGCCACGGCCGCCGGGGGACTGCACGTCTCGCCCGAGGTCGTGCTCGGCGAGATTCAGCGGGAGCTGTCGGAACGGGTGGCCGCGCTGGAGGAGGCGCCCCGCCCGCTGCCGACGCTGGCGGAGGCCGTCGCCGGCGTCCTGGCCGATCCCCACCTCGACGGGGACGAACTCCTGGCGGCCGTCGACCTTCTCCGGGTGGCCGGCGAGGCGCTGTGCGATCCGAGCGAACCACCGGGTTCCCCTGCCCCGTGACCACAGGAGGCCGACCGTGGCCGAAGAAGTCTCTCCCGACCTGGCCGCCCGGCTGAGGGCGGAGCTCTACACGATTCTCGACGGCGGCCCCACCGAACTCGACGAACTGCGCGAGACGGCCGTGACCAGACTCGGCGACCGCCACCAGACCTGCTTTCTCATCGCGGCCAAGTGCGAGCGGGCGCACAGCGGGCACCGCCCCGCCCACTGGTCGCTGGAGGCCTGGACCGAACTGCTCGCGAGCGCGAGGAACGTCCTCGCGCCGCTCGACCCGGTGCTGATGGAGATCGTCTCGGCCAGGAACCGATGGCTCGGCCGGCGGGCGGAGCCGGGGGACCCGGACGAGGCGGTGCGCTCGCAGGCCGCCGAACTGCGAAACCGGGAGACCGGGCTGAGGTCCGACGACCACTGGACCGGGGTCGCGCGGCTCGACCTGGCCGCCGCCCTGGTCGAGCGCGCGCGCCTCACGCGGGTCGCGGGGGACGGCGGCCCGCCGCCGGAGGCCGACCTCGGGCAGGCGTACGGCCTGGCCGACCAGGAGGTCACCCGGCGGGCCCGGCTGCACGGCGACGACCACCTGTTCACCTGGCGGGCCAGGGAGATGCGGGGGGCGGCGCTCGTGGGCCTCGCCGCCCACGGGGCCGACTCGCCCATCCGCCACGACCAGGCCATGAACGTGGCCGAGATGACACTCTCCTTCGTCACCGGCCGCCGTGCCCACTCCGACTCGCACCTCATGGGAGTCTGGCTGCTGCGCGCCGAGGCACTACTGCTGGCCGGGATGTTCCCCGCGGGCGAACGGGCGGGGCGCAAGGCGGTGGCGCTGGCCGCCGTACGGCCCGGCGACTGGTCCGGCGGTGTCGCCCCCGGGGGCCCGTGGCTGGCGCTGGCGGCGGCCCTGGCAGGGCGGGGGGACCTCGGCGGCGCACGCCTGGCCGCCGGGCGCGCCGTCAGGGAGAGGAACCGCTGGTTCCCGGTCGGCAGCCTGTATCGGGCCGAGGCGCGATGTCGGCTGGACTCCCTTGAGGACCGAACCGGGGGCTGAGTGCGTCACCCGGCGGATCGTCCGGCAGCGCGGCGCGGAGCCGGTGCGGGACGCCGTACAGGTCGCGACGGCGGCGTCCACGCCGTCGGGGGCGTTTTTCTCCCTGAAACAGGGCTCCATGGTTTCCGCGCCATTCCGTCAAAGGGAAACCGATGTTCGATCGTCTCCGCGGGGCCGTCACCGCCCGGGTCGCGTTTCGTGTCGCGACGGGAGACCCCTCCGCCATTCCGGTCGGTCGAGCCTGCGATGAAAGCGCGACGATCGTCCGCGGCCGCCCCGATCCCTTTCACGGCCGCTCCGTTGTTCTGGCGGGCGCCGCGCTTCACCGGCGCCGTTGTCGTGTGCTAGGGACGGACGCCGTGCCGGATTTTCTCATGGGGTCGGAACCGTCCGCCCGCACCGGGAATTCCGATCCCGCCCGGACGCTCGCCCGCCGCCCGCGACGCCGCCCGCGACGCCGCCCGGCGCGGGTCAGCGCCGCGGCCCGGAGCCGTCGTCCCCGCCGTCGCCGTCACGCGGGTCGCCGTCACGGGTGGCGCCGTCACGCGGGTCGTCGTAGTGCCCCCGCGGGGTGTGGGGGTACGGCCAGCCGTCGGCGTCGGCGTAGCGCCCGGGATTGGCGCGCAGGTCGTCCAGGGTGCTCCGGCGCCGCATCTCCTGGATCCTGGTCCGGACCTCGACCTCGTCCCTCACCTGGGCCTGCACCACCGAGGGCATGGCCCGGTCGCGCTCGGAGCGCAGCTGGTCGGCCGTGCTCGTGATCCGGTCGTTCTCGATGAGCGCGGCGACCTGTTCGTTGCGGATCCTCTCCCGCTGGACGCGGAGCACCTTGTCCTCCTCCATCCGCAGGATCTTCTCGTAGTTGTTGGGCTCGCCGAGCGTCTGCATGACCTTGACCAGCACCGGCATGCACTCCAGGGCCGTGATCAGCAGGAAGAGCAGCAGCCGGGTGGCGGCCAGCCCGCCGTTGCCGGCCGAGACCCTGCCCAGGGCCTCGATCCGCGCGAGCAGGCCCGCCTCGCCGTTCCTCTCGGTGAAGGCGGCCAGTTCCCCGTCCCGCTGCGCCCTCAGCTCCTTCAGGTTCGCCCTGACCGCCGAGAGCTTGGTCTTCGTGGCGCTGAGGGTGCTGCCGCGGCTCTGCCTGTCCAGCTTGCCGACCTCGCGCTGCCTGGCGGTGAGCTCGTCCTGTGCCATGGCCAGCCGTCTTTCGGCCTCGCGCAGTTTCCTGTCGTGCTCCCTGGCGATCGGGCCCTCACCGCGTTCCTTGCTGCCGCACGTCCCGTCCATCTCGCAGATCTTCTCGTCGCGGATTTCGTCGACCTGCCTCTGCCGGGCGTCGACGAGGGCGCGGAGCCGGACGACCTCGGGATCGGCTCCCGGGTCACCGCTCGCCCCGCCGGAGGCCAGGACCTTCTCCAGGGCCGTCTCCTGCCCGGTCAGCTCCCTGATCTGGACGGCCAGCTCGCTTCTGTCCTGAGCGGTCCGGAACGCCTGGTCCCGCTCCCGCTGCATCGTGGTCAGCCCGATCTGGATCTCCTTGTCGAAGATCTGCAGGACGAGCGGGGTCGAGATCACCACTCCGAACAGGGCCGCGAGCGCCAGGCGCGGCAGAATCGCGAAAAGCAGGTTCCTCCACCAGGCCCTCGACCGGTGGATCGAGGCCACCAGCCACCGGTCCAGATTCATGATCGCCAGGGCCCAGAGCAGGCCGAGCCCGATGCTCGCCGGCAGCGGCGCGTGAAGCGCCATGGTCAGGGCGAAGGCGAAGGACACCCCGGCCAGGACGGCGGTGGTCAGCACCGCGCCGCCGATGCCCTCGTACATGCCTCGGTCGCCCGGGGAGCGACGCAGGATCTCCGGGCGGGCGCCCGAAAGCCAGATCAGGAATCTGCGCATGATCGACACCCTTTCGCGGGGGCGGTAAACCATCCATGATGGTTTTCCCCTGCAAAATAACACCTTCTCCGGTCAATCATTCCTGCTGTTGTGAAACGTCTGGCCGGGCTCCATGATTTCGCCGCTTCCATGAAAGTCTGGAATTCCTGGAATTACGATGTCCGGGGTTCGGAGTGGCGTTTCCGACGGTTTTTCTGGCCCTTTCAAAAATAGGGTGTGTGCCATTAGTATGTGGTTCTGGCGGATGAAAGAGATCCGCGACCCCCGCATATCGAAGATCGATTTCAGGGGTTTTCGATACCTCTCTTTCAGGGGGTGATCATGTGATCGACGCAGGCTCCCGCCCGTTGGTCAATCTCGCGGCCACCGCCGTCGGCACCACGAGGCTGGGCCCGGGACGGCGGTCGGCCGCATGGGTCCAGGGCTGTCCCTTCCGCTGCCGGGGATGTGTGGCGCCCGAGTGGATCCCCCGGCGACCGGCCAGGCACCTTTCCCCCGAGGCCCTCGCCGGGGAACTGCTGGCCGATCCCGACGTCATGGGCTTCACCTTCTCCGGAGGCGAGCCCATGATCCAGGCGGCGGCACTGGCCGAGACGATGACGATCGCCCGCCGGACGAGGGACCTCTCGCTGATCTGCTTCACCGGGTACACCCTCGAGCGGCTCCGCTCGCGCCCGCCCTCGCCGGGCGTCGGCGCCCTGCTGGCACAGGTGGACGTGCTCATCGACGGCCGCTACGTGGACTCCCGCGACCGCGGCGTCGGCCTGCGCGGCAGCGACAACCAGCGTGTCCACCACCTGACCGGGCGGCTGGAGCACGTCGGTTACGACTTCGAACACGGGCCGAGGGGAGCGGACGTCCTGCTGAGCGGCACGACCGTGCAGGTCGTCGGGATTCCCCCCGCGGGCCTGCTACCGGCGCTCGGACTGCTCACCGGCCGTCCCGGGCGGCATGTTTCCACGATCTCGTCAGACGAGGGGCCACAGTGAGCTGCGAAGCGAAGGGGCACAGCGTGAGCGGAGTGAAGAGGATCTCGGTCGACCAGGGCGAATGGGCCCGGGTGCAGCGCGAGGCGGCCAGGTTCCGGGACGTCCGGCGCGACCTGCCCGAGATGATCTCCCGGGTCCGGCAGCAGAACCAGCGGGAGATCGAGCGGGCCTTCGGCGAGGTCGACCGCCGCCAGCGGGAGGTCGAGCAGGCGCTCGAAGGACTGAGCGACCGCGCGCGCGAGTTCGAGCGCGCGACCAACCGGCGGCTGCGCGAGCAGAGCGCCCGCATGCGGGAGGCGCTCCGCACGACCCGCGAGGAGATCCGCAGGGAGACCAGGGAACTCCTCGCCGAGCAGGAGCGTGCCCTGCGGTCGGAACTGCGCAGGGTGGACGAGGGGCTCGCCGCGCTCCGCGACGACAAGGCGCGGGAGTCCGAGGCGGCGCGGCGGACCCTGGCCGACGGACGGCTCATGCACGACGTCATCCGCGACCGCCTGCCGCACGAGCGTTTCGCCCCGGGCAGACTCGCGGATCTCGAGGCCAGGCTGGCCGCCGCGCAGGCTCACCTGGACGCCGGAATGGGCGGTCCCGCGCTGGCCGGCGCGCAGGAGGCATACCACCGGCTCCGCGAACTGCGCGTCGAGATCGAGCTGCGCGACCGGGAGTGGCGCGAGGCGCTCCTGGACGCCCGCGACTCCCTCACCACGGTCCGCGAGCGGATCAGGGCCAGCGTGCGGCTGCCGGTGTTCGCCGAGGACGGGACGGCGCTCGACGACATCGAGCTCGACGTCGACTTCTGGTCCAAGGGCGGCCTGTCCCGGCTCGGAGACGAGCTCGACGCCGCGCTGAACCGGGTCGCCGACGACGCGACCCCCCTCGACCTGGCCGAGCTGAGGAAGATCGCCGGTGAGCACGCCCCCGCGTTCGCCGAGCGCCTCACCGGGATCGTCGAGCGGGCGGACCTGGCGCTGCGCTCCTCCCAGGTGCGGGTCAACATCGCCGACCTGGTCGTGCGCACGCTCGACGAGGAGAGCGGATACTCCCTGGAGGACTCCACCTACGGCGGCGGCGACGAGCGCAACGCCTTCTACGCCAAGCTCAGGCACCCCAACGGCAGTGAGATCGTGGTGGACGTCTCACCCGAGTCCGACGACTCCGCCGACTGCGCGCTGCGGCTGCTGTCGTACGAGACGGACACCGCCAGCGACGACGAACGCTCGGAACGCGCCCACGTGATCGCCGACAGCCTCAAGTCGCGGGGACTGAAGGTGGAGACCCCGGTGGCCGAACGCGACGAGCCCGACCCCCGGCAGGCCGACTTCGACCTCCTGCGCGCCCAGAGCGGTCCCGGAACGGCCGGGCAGGCGTCCGGCCCCTCCGCCGCGGGCGCGCGGGCACAGGGGGCGGGCGGGTGAGCGAGAGGGTGAGCGACTCGCGGATCGTCTCGCGGATCACCGACAGGTTCGCCGGGGTCGACCTCGACGGTGCCCACCCCTTCGCCATCCTGTACGGCCCCGGCGTGGACGACCTCTTCGTCGGAGAGGACCACAGGACGCGCAACGTCCAGGAGGCCCTCTGGGAGATCCTGAGCGGGGCGGGCTTCGGGCGCATCGTCTTCAGCAAGCCCCGGGACCCGGTCTACTTCCTCGACCGGGCCTCGTGGCGCGCCTCGAAACCGCCGTCCGCGGCTCCCCGCCAGGCGGCGGCCCAGGGCGCCCGGCGGACGATGACCACCGGCCTGAGGGGGCCGATGGGCACGCGCGTCATCACCGAGATCGGCGCCCCCCGCCAGGACGAGACGGCGGGACCGCGCCGCGCGCTGGCCGACACGCACGCCCTCGTGCTGCTCGACCACTTCATGCGGCAGCGGGACGTCCGCACCGCCGTGGTGTTCCCGCACGCGGAGGAGACCCTGCGCCACTTCCGGGACAGCCCGGCGCTGGCCCGGGTCCTGCGCGGCTGGGCCGAGCCGCGCGACGGATCGGGCAACCTGTGCGTCCTGGTGTTCGGCGCCTACCTCCTGCAGGAGGTGCGGACCTTCGCCGAACAGCTCGGCGCGGTGCCGATGCTGCGCAACACGCTCAGCCCCGAACGCGAGCGGATCGCCCCGCGGGCCGCCGGCAGGCTGGGATTCCCCGGCGAGGCCGAGCTGACCAGGATGATCCACGTGCTCCGGGTGACGGAGGGGCTGGACCAGGGAGACTGGAACGTCCTGCCCGCCGTCGTGCGGGCCATGGCCGCCGAGCCCGCCGGTCTGCGCGTCTGGCAGGAGCGGATGCGCGCGCTGCTCCGGGACGGAGTCCCCCTGACGGGCGCGGAGCTGAGGCGCCGCGCGTGGGTCACCACGGCGGTCGGCGACGGACGCGACGCCTGGGAACGGCTGAACGAGCTGCCCGGCCTGGAGGCCGTGAAGGAGCACCTGGCCGCGCTGCGGCTGCGGGTGTGCGCGCAGGCGCGGCTGCGGGCGCAGGGACGCGCGGCCCGGGCCGAGGTCCCGGCGCACCACCTGGTCTTCGCGGGAAAGCCCGGGACCGGCAAGACCACGGTCGCCAGGCTCGTCGGCGACATGTACCGCGACCTCGGGGTGCTGCGCAGAGGCCACGTGGTCGAGGTGGGGGCGGCCGACCTCGTGGCGGGCTACGTCGGCCAGACGGGGCCCAGGACGAACGCCGCGATCGACGCGGCCCTGGACGGCGTGCTGTTCCTGGACGAGGCCTACCAGCTCAGCGACCAGAGCAACGGCTTCGGCCAGGAGGCCATCGACACCCTGCTGGCCAGGATGGAGAACGACCGCGACCGCCTGGTCGTGATCGTCGCGGGCTACGAGGAGAAGATGAACGAGTTCCTCGACGCCAACCAGGGACTGCGCAGCCGTTTCCCCAAGGCGAACGTGCTGCTCTTCCCCGACTACGAGCCCGCGACGCTCCAGGCCATCGCGCTGGCCGGTCTCGGTGACCGGGGGCTGCACTGGGGACCGGAGTTCGAGAAGAACCTGGCCAGGGCGGTCACGGGGCTGTTCGAGGTCCGTGAACGGGACTTCGGTAACGCCAGGGAGATGCGGGAACTCGCCGACGAGATCATGACCAACTGGGCGCTGCGCACGCGGGCGGACGTCGGGATGCCGCTGGAGGTGGCGGACCTGCCTCCCCGGTGCCGGGCGCACCTGGACGACGAGATCCCCGACCTGGCGTCCCTCATGGCCGACCTCAACGGCATGATCGGCCTGTCCTCGGTGAAGGAGGCCGTGGCGGGCCTGGTCGGCAGGCTCCGCCTGGAGCAGCGCAGGGGCCGGGGACGGGGCACCGTCACCCCGCCCCACCTGCTGTTCCTCGGGCCGCCCGGGACCGGCAAGACCACGGTGGCCAGGCTCGTCGGAGCGATGCTGCGGGCGCTCGGGCTCCTGCGCAAGGGGCATGTCGTCGAGGTCACCCGCCCCGACCTCGTCGCGGGCTACATCGGGCAGACCGCCCCCATGACCAAGGAACGCGTCGCCGAGGCGCTGGACGGCGTCCTGTTCATCGACGAGGCCTACAGCCTGGTCCGCGGCGGCCCGCAGGACTTCGGCGCCGAGGCCGTCGACACCCTCACCCGCGAGATGGAGCAGTACCGCGAGCGGCTGACCGTCATCGCCGCCGGCTACCCCGAGGACATGGAGCGCTTCCTGGAGGCGAACCAGGGCCTTCGGGACCGGTTCACCCACCACGTCTCCTTCCCCTCCTACACCGCCGGCGAGCTCGGGGAGATCTTCCTGGCCATGGCCCGCGCCCAGGGGTTCGCCGCGCCACCGGAGACGGTGCGACGGGCCGTGGCCGTCCTGGAGGACCGGCGCGCGGCCGGGCCCGGCGACTTCGCCAACGGCAGGGCCGTACGCAAGCTGCTCGAACAGACGAAAACCCGGCTCGCCGGCCGGGTCGTCGACCTGCCGGACGCCGATCTCGACACCCTGCTTCCCGAGGACGTGCCCGATGAGTTCAGGTGAGCAACAGGCCTGCCCGGTCTGCGGCGCCCCCGCGAGGGAGGATCCGTCGTGCGCCCGCTGCGGCCGGCAGCTGTCCGGCGGGTGGCGTCTGGGCGGGCTCGGGGAGCGGGACCGGGAGGAGTACGCGGCCGGCCTGCGCGCCGCGCGGGTGCGCTTCGACCTGGCGCCCGCGCTCAGGGCGGGGGAGGGGACGGGCCGCCCCGAACGCTTCGAGAGGTTCGTCCGCGACAGCCCGTCGGCCGCCGAGCGTGAGGAGGCCCGCCGCACGCTGTCCGGCAGGCGGGGCGCGGCCGTGACCGCCGACGAGCCGCTGACCCGGATGCTCGCCGAACTCGTCGACGGCGGCCTGGACCTGGTCAGGGTCGTGGAGTGCGGGGCCGACGGCCTCGACGTCGAGGAGGTGCGGGCCGACGAACTCGGCGCCCCCCGCCTTTCCCGCCGGATCGCCCGGCTCGGCTGGGAACGGGTCTTCACCGGCCTGTCCGCCGATCCCGACGAACGCAGGTTCCAGCTCGCCGGGGGATGGCGGGGCGCCGAACCGGCCCCCGACCTCGGCCTCCCGGAGGTGCCAGCCTCGCACGGCGCGCGGACCGGGACGCTCCTGGTCGACGGCGCGCCCGGCTGGCCGCTGCCCGCCCGCGCGCTGCGGGCACTGCGGGAGCGCCTCCCCGACGCGCGGGTCGCGGAGGGGGCGGTGGAGGTGCCCGCCCGCAGGCTGCTGTCCGTGCTCGTGTCGGAGGCCCCGCTGCGCCACGACTACCACCTGGTGCTGAGCGGCATCACCCCGTCGACCGGGGCCGTCCGGCTGTTCACCAGGAAGGTCTTCTCCGCGGGCGGCGACGGCGCGCGCCGGGTCGGCCTGCGGGTGCGCGGGCCGCGAGGACGTTTCCAGCGGCTCGCCCTCGCGGTCGTCGTCCCCGGGGGATCCACGCCCGGAAGCTGGCTCCCGGTGGCGGTGGGCGCGACGCGCCTGGAACCGGGGGCCCGCGCAGAGCTGCGCCTGCTGCTGCGCGGGCCCGGCCAGGTCGACATGGAGCTGACCGGAGGCGACGCGGTCGAGCCGGTCGAATGGGACACCCTGCTGGCGGCGCTCCCCGGCCGCCTCGACCCGAGCGGCCTGCCCTTCGACCTGATCTGCGCGGTCGAGCTCGGCGGCGCGGCCGGGCAGGTCGAGGCCAGGCTCCGCTGGACACGGGAGCTCCTCCAAGCCGTCGCCGGCACCGACACCGAGCCCGGCCACGGACGGGTCGCGGTGTTCGGCTACACCGACCACCTCTTCGAGCGGGGGGCGCGGAACCGGAGGGTGGTCCAGGGCGCGTGGCTGCGAACCCCGCGGGAGGCCCTGCACACCCTGGCGAAGCTCGAACCGTCCCCCGCGGTCTCCGCGGTGGCGCCGATCGAGGACATGCTGTACGAGCTGGTCCGGCGCCTGCCCGGCCGCGACCCCGGGCGCAGGCCGATCCTCGTCACCGTGGGCGAGCGCCAGCCCCACGTCGGCAGCCAGCGAGGGTCGGCCGTGGCCGACGCGCTGCCCTGCCCGTCCTTCAGGGACTGGCGGCGCCTGCTCGGCAGGTTCCAGGAGGAGCCCGGAGCGGCCGGAGTGGCCGTCGTCGGCGGTTCGCGGCGGGCGGGAGAGGCCTGGCACGAGATCGGCTTCACCCGGCTGACCCCGCTGGCGGAGACCGATGCCCACACCCTGGCCAAGGAGCTCGGGATGCTCTCGCCGCCCGCACACCCCTTTCTCTTCCCGACACCCGACACCGAATGAGGCATCCATGAAGCTTCACCGCGGCCCGGCGCCGCAGAACCCCCAGGCACAGAGGCGCGCCTCCATGCACGACATCGGCATGTGGGGGCCGATAGGAAGCGGGAAGACCACCTTCCTGGCCGCGCTGAACATCGCGGCCATGCGCAGCCAGAGCCGCTGGAAGCTGGTCGGGACCGACGACGAGGCCACCGACTTCCTCGTCGACCAGACCCACAGCCTGGTCGAGGAGCGCGTCTTCCCGCCGGCCACCGTGGCGATCAAGCCGTTCCGCTGGAGCCTGATCGGCAGGGCCGAGGTGCCCGCCGGGCGGCGCTGGGGGCGGGAGATCACCGAGGAGGTCACCCTCGAGGTGAACCTGGACCTCCTCGACGTGGGCGGCGGGATGTTCGACCGCGTCCCGACGACCCCGGCCCGCGACGGCGACGAGCTCGGTTTCGGCGAGGAACCCGACCGGGACGACGACGAGGTCCTGTTCAACCACCTGGCGGGGCAGGGAGGCATCGTCTACCTCTACGACCCGGTCCGCGAGGCGGACAAGGGCGACGCGTTCCGCTTCTTCAACCGGACGCTCGAACGGCTCAAGCAGCGCTCCTTCGAGCAGCGCGGCTTCACCGACGGCTACCTGCCGCAGCACCTCGCCGTCTGCGTCACCAAGTTCGACCACAAGACCGTCTACGACAGGATCCGCAGCAGGGGGCTGCGCTCGGTCGACGACACCGACGAGATGCTGCCCCGGGTGCGTGACGAGGACGCGGCCGAGGCGTTCAGGGAACTCTGCTCGATCACCCACGACGGCGGCGCGGACCTGGTACGGCGTGCCATCGAGAACAACTTCCACCCCGACCGGGTGGCCTACTTCGTCACCTCGGCCGTCGGCTTCCACGTGGGGCCCTCGGGACGCTTCATGGAACGCGACTTCCAGAACGTCGTCGTCGGCCCCGACGGGAAGGCCAGGATCCGCGGCCCGGTGAGGCCGATCAACGTCCTGGAACCGGTTCTCTGGCTGGCGAAGCGACTCGCCGTCAAGCCGCGCTGAGGTGACACGCCATGGCCAGACTCGATGTGGGATGGGCGCTGCACGGCAAGGTGCCCCTCAGCCGGGCCGAGTACGGGGTGATCGGCTCCAGCAGGGGGGTGTTCTCGCCGGAGAACTTCGAGACGCTCCTGGGCCGGTTCACCCCCGGCACGCCTCCGGCCACCCGGCAGGGCACCGAGGCCCTGCCCTGGATCACCGTCAACTACGTCCCCCGCAACGGGGACCCCTACCTGGGGGTCGCGCTGCACGAGTGGTCCGACCAGGTGGACGGGACCAACCGTGACATCGCCAGGATCAGCTACTTCTGCGTGCCGTACCGTCAGCTGCGCGACCAGCCCGTCTCCTACGCCGAGCTGTTCCGGGCGCTCGGCGACGTGCGGCTGCCCTGGCCCGAGACCCAGTCGCAGGCCGACGAGCTGCGGGGGACGGGCAGGGAACTCGTCCTCCACGTCGCCCCCCTCGACGCCGAGGTCATGGCCGAGGAGGTGAGGGGCTTCGGCCGCGGGCGGGTGACGGCCGCCGCGGCGCTCCTGCTCGACGGGCCCGTCACGATCGTCCAGTGCGACCTGAGCGCCCAGCACAGGCTCCGCTTCCTCGACGCCGTGGCGTCGCTGCTGCCCTACGGGCTGCGGACCGCCTACAGCGCCGCCACCTGGATGGAGGGCGGCGCCTCCGGCCGGATCCGGATCTGCTTCAGCCGCAGGCCGCGCGCGGACCGGACCACGCTGGACTGGCGTTCGGAGATCCCCGAGATACCGGAGACCTCGCCGCGCGCCCTCGCCTACCGCGACCGGCTGGAGGCGTTGTTCTCCCGGGGAGTCTCCCTCACCGAGGTGATCGGCCACCTCGCCGCACGCCACGACCGGGGACAGGCCGACGAGTGGTACTACGTGTGGGAGAGCCTCGGGGACATGGACGCGCCCCTGCGGGTGCTGCGCGGGGTGCGGGACGGTTCGGCGGAGCCCGCCGAGGTGCGGCGGCTGCTGGAGCGGGGCCGGTCGGAGGTGCTGACCTCCGAGCAGTGGCGGGAGATCCTGCTCTTCCTCGTCGGGCTCGCCGACCCCGCGGACCTCGCTCTCCTCGGCGCCTGCTGGGGCGAGGACGACCCCCGGCTGGGGGCGGCGCTCGGCGACGCCGCCCTGTCCCACATGCTCCGGGGGGACGCGCAGGACCGGGTGGCGGAGTACGTGGCGTTCGCCGGGCGGCACGGGCTTCCCGAGGACCTGTTCGTCCCCCTGCTGCGGCCCCCGGTGCCCGTCCGGTCGGCCGCCGCCTTGCTGCGGCGGCACGCGGGACCGGGGACGGACCCGGACGGCCCGTTCGCCCGGGCCGCGCGCGCCTGGCCTCCCCTGGTCTACGAACTCCTCCTCCAGGAACTGGACGCCGCCCCGCGGCGGATCGGGGAGTGGCTCGACTGGCTGGGCTCGGGAGGCCGCCTGGAGGACGTGCTCACGCCGTTCGAGGTGGTGCTGCGCGACCGCGGGGGCGCGCCCGTCGGCAAGCTGAGCCTGGGAAACCTGCTGGAGGCGGGGGAGGCCTACCTCATGCGGCTGCTGCGCGAGGCGGCGCGGCGCCGCTGCCTGCCGTTCGTCCTGGGCGCCTTCACCGAGCTCGCCGCCGAGCGCTCCTTCGACCGCGAACAGCGCTCCGCCTGGGCGCGGTCGCTGACGGAGCTGGAGGTCGACGACGCCGCCTCACGGGCGGAGATCGACGCCCTGCTGCTGCTCTTCGGAGGAAGGCCCCGCTTCCTCGACGCCATGGCCGGGAACGCGGAGTACGACCGCCCCGGCTGGAGCCGGTACTGCCGCGCCCTCGCCGAGGTGTGGCGGACCGACGCGCTGAGAGGCCACCACACCGTTCTGGCCGACCGGCTCGCCGCCCATCTCGAACCGTGGCGGGAACGTCCCGGCGACGACCCGCTGCGCGAACTCGCGAGGGAACTCACCGGGATCCCCGGGCTGGACTGGGAGCCGCTGCGAGGCCTGCTGCGGGGGACGCCCAGGCTCCTCCGCGGGGGCGGCGCCTCCGGCTCCGGCCGGACGCGAGGTCTCCGCGCCGCCCCGGAGATCGAGGAGAGGGCGTCCGCCACCCGGCGGCCGGAGCGATCCCGGGCGGCCCTGGAGCCCGAGGGGGGCGCGCCCGCCGACCGGCGGCCGGACAGGCCCCGCGCCGCGCCGGGGGCCGACGTCACCGCGCCCGCCGCGCGGCCGAACCGCGAGAACCGGCTCAGGCGTCTGGCGCAGATCGGCGCACGGGCCTCGCTGCAGGAGGTCGCCGAGTCGCTGGCCGCGGTCCTCGCCGACGGCCACCCCGTCGACCTCGCCGTCTGGGCCCTGCGGACCTCGGACAGGAGGCTTCCGGAACGGGACGTCGTCGTGCTCGGCTTCCTGCTCTACCGCGCCCTGAGCCTCGTCCACGAGATGGCTCCGGACGAGGCCGAGGAGCGGGCCGCCTGGTTCACCGGCGGGATGATCGAGGACCTTCCCCCGCTGGACCGGCGGATCGTCGCGAGACTCGGCGACGAGCGTGACCTGTTCTCCCGCCTGACCGGCATCGCGGAATCCGGCGAGCGGGACAGGACCAGACGGCCGCGGTCCTTCCTCTCCAGGCTGACCCGATGGAGGTGAGGGAGACGGACGGTGGCAGGGGTACCGTCGGCGCCGTCGGCGCCGACATGACAGGCGGGACCACCAGGATCGTCCGGCGCACCCCGGCCGGCCGCGTCGCCGAGGAGGAGAGCCGGACGGGGCTCGCGGACCCGCTCGCGCGGGGAGGGACCTCCTCCGTCGCCGTCGCCGCCCCCGGCACCTGGTTCGACGGCGGTCGCCGGGGAGCCCGCGAACACGAGACGCTCCTGCGGGCACTACGCGGGCTGCCGGGCGTGTCGGTCGTCGCGGTGGACCGGCTGCTGTGCCTGGCGGTGGCCGCCGCGTGGCGGGACGGCCGCGCGACCTCCGGCCGCTACCTGGTGTGCGACGTGCACGCGGACGCGACGGGCCTGGCGGTGTGCGAGGTGTCGGAAACCGGTGTGAGACCGCTGGAGAGCGCCGCGGACCTCCCTTTCGGCGCCGACGCCTTCGAGCGGGCGCTCGCCGCCGCCACGGGCGTCCCCGCCTCCGCGCAGGCCGCGATGCGCGAGCGCGGGGCGTCCCGGGCCGAGACGGTGCTAGGCAGGGCGTGGGGCGGCACCAGGTTCGAGGACGCGACCGTCTACACCGACCACGGCGGGCAGGTGACGGTCGCCCAGCTCAGAACCGCCTTCGCGCCCTTCGCCGCGCACCTGCTGCGGGAGACGGCCGCCCTGGCCCGGGCGGTTCCCGGCCTGCGGCTGCCGGCCGAGCAGGTCGTCACGGCGGGAACGCTGGGCGCCTTCCCCCTCGTCCGCCAGGCGGTGACCGACGCGCTGGGACCGGCGGGGCCGGGGCATGAGGGCCGCACCCAGGTGCTGGAACCCGGTGCCGCGGCACTGGGCGCCCTCCTGATCGCCGAGGGGCGGATCGGGTGCGTCGACGACCGGATCGCCCGGGTGGGGCTGCTGGCGCACCGCCTCACCGCGGACGGTCTCCGGGAGATCGCCGTACCGCTGGCCGGTCCCGACCTGCGGCCGGCGGCGCCCTTCGCGGAGGTGGAGGGCTCCTCCCTGGTGGTCGAGGCCACGCCGTACGGGACCGGCAGGCCGCTGCTGGTCGTCACGGACCCGGCGGGCGGGTCCCGGCGCCTGACGCCGCCCGAGGTCCGGCCCGGCGCGGGGCCGTACCACGTGGCGTTCCTGCCCGCATGGCACGGCCGGGGAACGCTCGTGCTGGCTCCGGCCGGCGGCGGCCCCTCACACATGTATCCGGTGAGCACAGGAGGAACGTGATGACGACGCCCCCGCCGTACGGCGGTGCCAGGGAGATGGTCGCGCGGGCGGCGGGCGAAACCGGCCCGCTGGCCGCCCTCACCGCGCTGAACTGGTCCTTCGCGTGGGCCGTCGAAGTCCTCCGGGTGACCGGGAGCCCCGACGACCTCACCGCGTTCGAGTGCGTCGTGGTGCTCGACGAGGCCCTGGCGCGGGTGGACGCGCTGGAACGCGAGGTCTCCGGGCTGCTGGACCTGGCCATGGCCGGGGAGGCGGTGAAGGACCACGCCAGGGACCGGCAGCTCGAACTCGGCAGGCTCAGGGAGATCGTGGCCAGGGAGCGCGCCAACCTCCAGGGACGCAGGCGGGACGAGGAGGAGCTGCGGATGCTGGAGGCCGAGCACCGGACGCTGCGCACCCGTCTCGACGACATCGACCGGCTCGAACGGCTCGCGGCCGAACTGGAGACGATGCGGGCCCAGAGCGACGCACTGGAGGGCCGCATGACGGCGGTGGGCGTGGCCGCCGACGCGGAGGACAGGCTCAGGGACGCCTCCCACGAGCTGCTGATCCTCACCGAGGAACAGCGCGGGCTGCTTTCGGCGGAGACCCGGCGGTTCGTGGAGGAGGCGGCGCGGGCGCAGCGGGCGCTGTCGGCCGAGCGCGAGCGGGCGGAGAAGGACAGGAAGGCCCTGGAGGAGGCGGTCGCCGGGTTCGAGGAGCTGCGCTCCCGCGGGGCCGACCGGCTCTCCGCGCTGCGGGCATACCACGAGGCGGACCGGGCGCTGTTCCAGGCCGTCACCGCGGACCGCCCGGTGGCCGGCGAGCCCGGTCCCTGGCCGGGGGCCGAGCAGGTGGGCCGTGCGCTGTCCGAGATCGACCAGCGGCTGGGAGAGGTCGATCGGGCGCTCGGCGCGGCCGTGGAGCGGCACCGCGGGACGTATCAGGAGGCCAGGGCCCTCGTCAGCTGGGCGGACCGGCCGTAGCCCCGCCGGGGTCGCCTCCCCCCTGACGTTCCCCCCGGCGTCCCTCCCGGTCGTTCCGAGGTCCCTCCCGGTCGTCGTCGAGGGCGAAGGCGAGGTAGCGCTCGGCGGAGCGCCGTACCGCGTCGGCACCCCCGGTGTGCACGATCCGCTTCCACCAGCCGCCGTAGACGCGGTCGAAGTCGTAGGGCGCGAGCAGCGACAGGGCGCGGCGGATCGTCCCGGGGCGTTCGGGGATCAGGTTGGGGTAGCTGTACATGAAGCTGACCCATCTCCGGTCGGCCACCACCTGGAGGATGTCACCGGACAGCAGCGCGCCCCGGCCCTCCTCACCGTCGCGCCAGTGCAGCACCTGGCCGCCGGCGAAGTGCACGCCCGCGTTGATCAGGGTGAGGCCCTCCGCGATCTCGTGGGTCTCACCCTCCCAGAACACGATCGAGTCGTCGGGGCGCGCCACCCACTCACGGTCGTCGGCGTGGATGTAGATCGGCGCGTCGAAGGCGTGCGCCCACTCCACCATCGTCCCGTAGAAGTGCGGATGACTGATCGCGACGGCCTTGATCCCGCCGAGTTCGCGGATCCGCCTGACGAGGTCGTCGTCGAGATAGGTGACCATGTCCCACAGCACGTTCCCGCCGGGGGCGCGGACCAGCAGCGCGCGCTGGCCGATGGCGGTCGCCGGATCGGTGCCGACGCCGATCACACCGGGGCCCTCCTCGGCGACCATCGATCTGTGCCCGGAGGCGCGCAGTTCCTCCAGCGACGTCCACCGCTGTCCCTGCCAGCCGACGTACTGCCGCTCGTCCAGGCAGATCGGGCAGTCCTCGCGGGGAGCGGCGTACTGCACGCCGCAGGTCAGGCAGATCGGCAGATCGTTCACGCGGTTTTCCTCCGGCGCCTCGTGCGAAGTCCCGTACGGGAACAGACGCTAACCTCCCCGGGCCAGGTGCGGCGGACACCGTGCCGGGGAGGAGCCGGAAAGGGGGACGTCAGCCCGCGCCGGTGATCGCGCCGGGCAGGTCGTAGGCCTGGGCGATCAGCTCGTAGGAGCGGATCCGGTCGGCAGGGCCGTGCACCATCGTGGCGATCATCAGCTCGTCGGCCTCGGTGCGCTTGCGCAGCTCGTCGAGCCCCTCCCGCACTTCGGCGGGATCACCGAACACCACGTTGGACAGGTGGTCGCGGACGAAGCCCTCCTCGACCGGGCTGTAGGGATAGGCCTCGGCCTCCTCGGGGGTGGGGACCGGCTGGGGAACCCCGCGGCGCAGCCTGAGCGTGGACAGCGCGCCCGAGCGGGCCAGGCGGAGTGCCTGCGCGGAGGTGTCCGCGGCGACGGCGGAGACGCCGATCAGCGCGTACGGCCGGTCGAGCACGCCGGAGGGCTCGAAGTGGGAGCGGTACAGCTCCAGCGCGGGAAGGGTGTTGGCCGCGCTGAAATGGTGGGCGAACGCGAACGGCAGGCCGAGCATGCCGGCGAGCTGGGCGCTGAAGCCGCTGGAGCCGAGCAGCCAGATCGGCGGCCGTCCGGCCTCGGGCGACCTGGGGATGGCGACGACCCGCTCCAGGGGATGGCCGGCCGGGAACGAGCCGTCCAGGAAGGCGGTCAGCTCGGCCAGCTGCTCGGGGAAGTCGTCGGCGTCCAGGCCGTGCCTGCGCAGTGCCCTGGCCGTGGCCGGATCGGTGCCCGGCGCCCGGCCGAGCCCGAGGTCGATGCGGCCCGGGTGCAGCGCGTTCAGGGTGCCGAACTGCTCGGCCACGATCAGCGGGGCGTGGTTGGGCAGCATCACGCCGCCGGATCCCAGCCTGATGGTCGTGGTCGCGGCGGCCAGATGGGCGATCAGCACGGCGGGGGACGAGCTGGCCACGGAGGGCATGCCGTGGTGCTCGGCCACCCAGATCCGGTGGTATCCCCACGCCTCGGCCCGCCTGGCGAGCTCGGTACCGGCACGCAAGGTCTCCGTCGGGGTCACTCCCGACCCGACGACGGCCAGTTCCAGGATCGACAGCGGGACCTCGGCGGAGCCGCGCGCCACGCCACGGATGGTGTCTTCAGCCATGAAGGCGGAAACCCCCGCTAAGCGGAGGTTTATTCCGCTTAGCGGGGGTTTCCAGGACTTTGGACGGAGGGGCCGCTCAGAGCCGCCAGGCGCATATCGCCGTACGGTCGGCGTCGTAGGACTCGGCCCTGAAGCTGAGCTGCCAGAAGAACTCGGGAAGTGAGGGGGCCGTCGCCTGTGCCCACCAGGCCGAGGCCTGGTCGCTCACCTGCCCGCCGCGCATCGGACCGGCGAGGCCGCCCGTGCACAGCAGCAGCATGTCCCCCTCCCCGAGGTCGACCGTCGCGGTCTCCAGGTGTCCCGTGTCCCCGGGAAGCGCGTGGGGCGTCCCGGTCTCCTCGGGCAGGCAGGGCGACCAGTCGCCCCCGCGCAGGATCATCGCGCCGCCGTCGCCGATCCGCGCCACGTGGGCGCACTGCTCGCCGATGTCGATGATCGCGGTCAGCAGGGTGGTGCGCAGCGCCTCGACGGGCACCCGGTCGCGCTCGGCCCGCCCCCGCAGGTCGTCGGCGACGTCCTCGAAGAAGTGCTTGACCGGCGCCCCGCGCTCCACGTGGCGCAGGAGGCCGGCCAGAGCACGGCGGGCCGCCGTGCAGGCCTCCGCCGATCCGACGTGCGACAGCTCTGCGTCCGCGACCCCGCCGGCGGCGCACGCCAGGAGCCGGGTGTCGTCGATCTGCCACAGTCCCATCGAGTCCTGGCGCGGGGTACCGCGGCGGCGATGGGCGTCCCCCCTGACCGACGCCGCCCTGACGACCAGGCCCGGCAGGTCGGCCCCGTCCAGCTCGCTGTCGGGCCGTTTCCCGGTCACGTCCGGGATCGCGCCGGTGACCGGGCGCGTCATCGGCTCGTCGCCGATGATGAGCGGGTCGAGGACCCTGCCCGACGGGATGAACCGTGGCTTCGCGTGGAGTTGCTTCACGTTCGTACTTTCTCTTCGATCCGATGTCAGACCGTGTCCGTGACCGGGGAGGCGCCCCCCGTGGCCCGGACGGGGACGATCAACCGATTGCCGGCCGGGACGGCAGGGGTGGCAGGGGTGGCAGGGGGACGCGTGGCGCCGGCGGGCCGGTCCCCGGTCCGTAGTGGAGGACCGGCGTCCTCTCGGGCAGTGAAGTAGGCATTACTCACAATTCAGGCGAATCACTCGATATCCGGAATCGGTTGGCTGTTGTGGCATATGGTGCACATGTCAAACCGACGTGGAGGCTGGTGGGCGGGTTTACTGCCAGCATAAAACTAATTATTAATGTGACATAACCCGGTTTTATCTCCTGCTTTAGGAGCGTGGGGCGCATTCTGGCGTTTTGTGGGCATTGTCCGCCTTGCGGGATGGTCGTCACCGCCGCGAGGCGGGTGTCGCCCGTACCTCCCGCCGCGGGGCGTGTGACGCGACTCACAATGGATACATGCTAAGTTGAACATATGAGAGATCGTTCAAGTGTTGCGGTGGCGGACCCTGACGAATGCTCGGTGCCGACGGTGGACGCGGAGCGTGTCTCGTCGGTCCGGCGGGCGCTGCCCTCCGAGGAGGCGGTGCAGGACCTGGCCCAGGTCTTCGCCCTGCTCGCCGACCCCGGACGACTGCGGCTGATGGCGGCGTTGCTGGAGGGCGGCGAGTTATGCGTGTGCGACCTCGCGGCGGCGACCGGGCAGAGCATGTCGGCCGCTTCGCACGCGTTGCGGCTGTTGCGCGCGCACCGGGTGGTGAGGGTCCGCAGAGCCGGACGGATGGCCTACTACAGCCTTGCCGACTCCCACGTGCGGATGCTCTTCGACCTGGCCATCACCCACATGGGGCACGACGATGTCTGACGCCGCCACCCGGGACGAAAGCGGGAACCTCGGTGAAAACGGCCACGGGCCGGGACACGACGAGCACGGGCACGGGCCGGGCAGCGGGCACGAGCCGGGCGGCGGGCGGGACGGCGGGGTCCGGCGGCGAGGCGGTCACGGCCGGGAGAACGGCCGGGGCCACGGGCACGGCCAGGGCCAGGGCCACGGGCACGGCCACGCTGTCAGCGCCGAGGCCGATCGCCGCTACCTGACCGGCGCGCTCGTGCTGATCACCGGCTTCATGGTGGCCGAGGTGATCGTCGGTTTCGCCGCCGGCTCGCTCGCCCTGATCTCCGACGCGGGGCACATGCTGACCGACGCCATCGCGATCGTCTTCGCGCTGATCGCGATGCGGATCGCGGCACGGCCCCCGCAGGGAGGCTTCACCTACGGCCTCAAGCGGGCGGAGATCGTCTCGGCGCAGATCAACGGCATCACCCTGCTGCTGCTCAGCGCCTACTTCGTCTACGAGGGCGTCCGGCGGCTGATCGAGCCGCCCACCGTCGAGGGCGTGTACGTCGTGGTGACGGGACTGGCCGGAATCGTGGTCAACCTCGCCGCGACCTGGCTGCTCAGCAGGGCCAACCGGTCGAGCCTCAACGTCGAGGGCGCCTTCCAGCACATCCTCAACGACCTGTACGCCTTCATCGCGACCACCGTCGCCGGGGCCGTCGTCTGGCTGACCGGCTGGAGCAGGGCCGACGCCGTGGCCGCCCTCATCGTGGCGGCGCTGATGCTCAAGGCCGGATGGGGGCTGGTCCGCGACGCGGGCCGGGTCTTCATGGAGGCCGCCCCCGCCGGGATGAACCCCGCGGAGATAGGCCGGAGGACCGCCGCGCTCGAACACGTCGTCGAGGTTCACGACCTGCACATCTGGGAGGTCACCTCGGGCTACGCGGCGCTGTCGGCGCACATCCTGGTCGAGCCGGGAGCCGACTGCCACGCCGTACGCGCCGCCGCCGAGCGGATGGTCCACGACGAGTACGGTATCGAGCACACCACGATGCAGGTCGACCACGCGCCCGCCGGGCTGCTCACCATCGGCGGCGCCGAGGCCCACTGCGCCGACCCGCACGGCCCGACCCACCGAGGTGGGGCGGGCTTGGCAGGGGACGAGGGGCGGGACGGTGGTCAGCGCGGCAGCTCCGCGTGACGTTCCAGGAACGCGGCCACCTCCGCGGGGTCCTCGATCGGCAGCGGATAGACGATGAGCCGGTCGACGCCGAGATCGGCGTACCGCCTGGCCGTGTCGGCGTCGACCGGGGGGATCTGCATCACGATGATCTCCAGCCGCCCCAGCCTGGCGGGACGCTCGACCTCCTCGGCCGCCCTGCGCAGCCCTTCGAGATGACCGGCCAGCTCGTCGGGGGTCGCGACGCCGAACCAGCCGTGGCCCCGGGAGACCGCGCGCCGGAAGGCGGCGGGGCTGTGGCCGCCGACCACGACGCGGGGCCCGTCCGCCCGCACCGGCCTCGGGTGCGCGTCCACGCCGTCGAAGGCCACATACCTGCCCCGGTAGGCCGGTGCCCGCTGGGTCCACAGGGCGTGCATCGCGTCGAGATACTCGTCGGTGCGTTCGCCCCGCCCGGCCATCGGCACGCCGACCGCCGTCATCTCCGGTTCGAGGTATCCGGCGCCGACCCCGAGCAGCAGCCTGCCGCCGGAGAGCACGTCCAGGCTCGCGACCTGTTTGGCCAGGACAAGCGGGTTGCGCTGCGGCAGGATCACTATCGCGGTGCCCAGCTCCAGCCGTTCGGTGACCGCCGCGACGTAGGCCAGGTGCACCAGCGGGTCGAGGACGGGGTCGGTCGGCTCCATCGGCGACGCCTCGGTCCTGGGGCTGGGCAGCACGACGTGCTCTCCGGCCCACCACGACCGGTATCCCAGCTCTTCGGCCAGGCGGGCCAGCCGTACGGTCTCCTCCGGTGCGATGGCGGCCTTCGCGTTGAGGCCGTTGACGCCGAGCTCCATGAAATCTCCTGTCTGTCCGCCTGCCGGGCGGCGGACGGTCGTCGCGGGGGAGGCCGGGCGCGGTGCCCGCGTCGCTCATCGTCGGACAGGCTCCGGTCGCATGTCCAAGATCTGCTGTCATAGCCTTCGGCTATGGATGTCCACGTCCGGGACCTGCGCTACTTCGTCGCCGTCGCCGAGGAGCTGAGCTTCACCAAGGCCGCGAGCGACAGGCTCTTCATCTCGCAGCCCGCGCTGAGCAAGCAGATCCGCCGTCTCGAGATCTCCCTCGGAACCGCCCTGTTCGAGCGCGGCCACAGGACGGTGGTCCTGACGTCGGCGGGGGAGGCACTCCTGCCCCGCGCCCGGCGGATCGTCGAGGACTGGGAGGAGGCGCGGCGCGCGGTCTCCGACGCGGCGGCGGCGCAGGCGGCGGTCCTGACGGTGGGATTCCAGACCGGCATCGGGCGCGGGCTCATCCATCTGGCCACCTCCCGGATGAGCAGGCTGGCTCCCGGCTGGCGGATCCTCCTGCGCCAGGTCCCGTGGAACGACCCGACGACCGGTCTCGCGGGCGGGGACACCGACGTCGCCATCGCCTGGCTGCCGGTTCCGGAGACCGGTGACCTCTCCTGGAGGGTGATCGTCACGGAGGACCGCTGGATCGCGCTTCCCTCCTGCCACCCCCTGGCGGACCGCCCCGTCATCCCCTTCGCCCTGCTTCTCGACGAACCGTTCGTGGCGCTCCCCGCGGCCGCCGGAGCGCTGCGGGACTTCTGGCTGGCCGCCGACCTGCGCGGACGTCCGGCCCGCGTCGCGGCGGAGGCGGAGACGGCGGACGAGGCGCTGGAGGCGGTCGCCTCGGGCCGCGGGGTGCTCCTGCTGTCCTCGGGCAACGCCGAGATCTACCGGCGTGACGACATCGTCTGCCGCCCCGTCACCGGGCTGTCCCCCAGCGAGCTCGCCGTCGTCTGGCGTACGGACGACCGCCGCAGGGCCGTGGCCGCCTTCGTCGAGGCCTGCGCGCCGGCCGCGGAGCCCCGGTAGCCGGGCGGCCTAGCATTGCGGTGAAGATCGCACGAGCACAACGGGGAGGCCGTCATGGTGAGCGAGACCGATCTGAGGCACCTGCGCCGCTGCGTGGAGCTGGCGGCCGAGGCGCTGGAGGCGGGCGACGAGCCGTTCGGCTCCGTGCTCGTCGCCGCCGACGGGACCGTCCTCGCCGAGGACCACAACCGGGTGGCCTCCGGCGACGCGACCCGCCATCCCGAGTTCGAGCTGGCGCGCTGGGCCGCGGCGAACATGACCCCGGGGGAGCGGGCGGCGGCGACCGTCTTCACCTCGGGGGAGCACTGCCCGATGTGCGCCGCCGCGCACGGGTGGGTCGGGCTCGGCCGCATCGTGTACGTGAGCTCCTCGGAACAGCTGGTGACCTGGCTCGCCGAACTGGGCGTTCCCGCGCCTCCCGTGCGGGCCCTGCCCATCGGGGAGGTCGTCCCCGGTCTGGAGGTCGAGGGGCCGGTTCCCGCCCTGGCGGAGCGGGTGCGCGACCTGCACCGCCGTTTCCACGGCTCCCCCTGATGGGGGCGGGGGCGTCTGGGTACACCTCTCTACAGAACTTTTGACAGCATTTGTTGATATCCGTTGTTAACTCGGTGAATATCGGTGCATATGGGGAGAAAGTCCTAATTACGTCCAAGAATCGATCGACGGAGGTTTCGATGATTCGAAGGATCATGGTCTTGCTGGCCGTCGTGTTCGTCGTGGTAGGAGGCGTCGCCGGCGGTGCTCTCGCCAAGCCCAAACTCAACGAGCATGACAAGGCGTTCCTCGCTCAGGCTCACCGGTCCAACCTGGCGGAGATCCAGGCGGCGCAGCTGGCCGAGAAGAAGTCGAGCGACCAGTCCATCCAAGCCATCGCCAGGAAGCTGGTCGCCGACCACACCCAGCTGGACTCCCAGATCAAGCAGACGGCCGAGAAGGTCGGCGTGAAGCTGCCCGAGAAGCCGGGGTCCAAGCAGACTTCCGGCCTCGAAAAGCTGTCCAAGCTGAACGGCGCGGCCTTCAACTCGGCCTGGGTGCGGACGCAGATCGCCGGTCACCGGCAGTTCCTCGCCAACATCAACAAGGAGCTGCGCGAGGGGTCCTCTCCCGAGGTGAAGAAGCTCGCCTCGGACGCCAAGCCTGTCATTCAGGGACACCTGGACCTGTTGCAGCAGATCCACGGCGGCGGCAAGTCGCCGCACACCGCCCCGCCCCACGGCGTCACGCCGACCCGCTGACGGGCCGTGGCGCGGCGGGCCCTGCTCCGGAACGTCCCTGACGGAGGCGGGGGCCGGCCGAATCGCCCGCGGGCCCGGCCGGGGGACGACTCCCCGGCCGGGTCGCCGCGTGAGCGGGCCGGGGCCGGTCGAGGGGGCCGAGGGGGAGTCGAGGGGGAGAGGGGGAGTGGTCAGGGGGCCGCCGGACGGCCCAGATAGCGCAGGACGGCCAGGACCCGGCGGTTCCCGGGCGAGGTCGGCGGCAGGCCCAGCTTGACGAACACGCTGGACACGTGCTTCTCGACGGCGCCGGCGGACAGGTGGAGCCGGGCCGCGACCTCGGCGTTCGAGCAGCCCTCCGCCATGAGCGCGAGCACCTCCCTCTCGCGGGGGCGGAGCGGGGGAAGATCATCCATGGCGCACCAGCTTCACGGAGTAGGGAAAACCAGAGAGTTCGCGCAGGCCACTTGCCATGACGAGACCGTACGGCCTAAATGTAGGCCATGCGGTCGAAAAATATTCCGGACGGACGGAAATCGCCGGGCAGGAAGAAGTCCACGTTCATCGAGGAGGCGCGCAGACGCCAGATCGTGCGCAGCGCGATCACGACGATCGCGAGCGCGGGGCTCGCGCAGGCGTCGCTGGCCCGGATCGCGGACGAGGTCGGAATCAGCAAGAGCGTGATCTCCTACCACTTCGACGGCAGGGACGAGCTGATCGAGGAGATCGTCAACGCCCTGCTGTCGGAGTCGAACCGGTTCATCAGGTCCAGGGTCGAACAGCGGACCGGCGCCCGCGCCAAGCTCCGCGGCTACGTCGAGGCCAGCTTCGCGTTCATGGCCGAGCACCGGGAGAACTTCGTCACGATGGTCGACATCTGGGGAAGTTTCGGGACGACCGAGGCCAAGAGCGCCTTCAACGCGACCGCCTACGACCCCTGCAGGCGGCACCTCGAGGCGATCCTGCGCCAGGGCCAGCAGGACGGTGAGTTCCGCGACTTCACCCCCCGTACCCTGGCCGCGACGATCCAGGGCGCCATCGACGGCGTCATGCTCCAGTGGGTCTTCGACGAGGAGGCCGTCGACCTCGCCGGGTGCGCCGCGGAGCTGGCCGTCATGTTCGACCTCACCACGAGCCGTCCCGGCCGGGACGGCCGGTGAGCGCCGCCGGCCTGGGCCACCTGCTCAGGGAGCGGGCCACGGTCGCCGGAGACCGGCCGCTGCTGCGCTTCGAGGGCGTCACCACCACCGTCGCCGAGGTGGAGGAACGGACGAACAGGCTGGCCAACGTGCTTCGCGCCCGGGGCGTCGGCCGGGGCGACCGGGTGGCGGTGATGCTCCCCAACGGCGCGGGCTTTCCCGTCGCCTGGCTGGCCGTCGGCAAGCTCGGTGCGGTCGCCGTACCGCTCAACGTCGGCTACCGCAGCGACGACCTCGCCCACGTGATCGGGGACTCGGGCGCGGTGCTGGCGCTGGCGGGCACGGCCGAGGCGGCGCTGGCGCTCCTCGGCACCCCGGTGGGGCAGGTCGGGCTCCTGGACCCGGCGGACGCGGGCCCCGCGCGCCGGACGGTCCCCGGCGCCTTCGACGCCGGAGCCGAGTCGGCCGCAGCCTCGCCGTCCTTCGAACTGCCGCCGGTCGGCCCCGACGACCTGGTGAACCTCCAGTACACCTCGGGGACGACCGGTTTCCCCAAGGGATGCATGCTCACCCACGGATACTGGCTGCGCCTGGCGGAACTGGCGGCCGGGCTCGTCAGGGTGGGGCCCGGGGACGTGGATCTGACCACGCAGCCCTTCTCCTACATGGACCCGCAGTGGAACACCGTGCTGTGCCTGATGGCCGGCATCCCCCTGGTGATCCTGCCCAGGTTCTCCGCCTCCACGTTCTGGCGGTCGGTACGCGAGGAGGGGGTCACGTTCTTCTACCTGCTCGGCACCATGCCGGTCTACCTGCTCCGGCAACCGGAGGACCCGCGGGACCGCGACCACCGGGTACGGCTGGTGCTGTGCTCGGGCATCGTCGCCGAACTGCACGCCGCCTTCGAGCGGCGGTGGGGGGCGCCCTGGCGGGAGGCGTACGGCATGACCGAGACCGGTGTCGACCTCGCTGTCCCGATCGACGACGACACCTGCGTGGGCAGCGGCGCGATCGGCGTTCCGGTGCCCGGCAAGCACGTCGAGCTCGTCGACGGCGAGATCGTCGTCAGCGGCAGCCCGATGATGCTCGGCTACTGGAACAACCCCGAGGCGACCGCCGAACGGATCCGCGACGGCCGGCTGTACACCGGCGACCTCGGCCACCGGGACGAGCGCGGCCACCTCCACCTCGTCGGCAGGCGCAAGGACATGATCCGGCGCGGCGGGGAGAACATCGCCGCCGCCGAGGTCGAGGCGGCCCTCACCCGGCACCCCGCCGTCCGCGCCGCCGCCGTGGTCGCGGTGCCCGACGAACTGCGGGGAGAGGAGGTCAAGGCGTTCGTGCAGGTCGGCGCCGCCGTACCGCCCGAGGAGCTGATCGCGTTCGTGAGGGAGCGGCTCGCCGGCTTCAAGGTGCCGCGCTTCGTGGAGTACGTCGAGGAGTTCCCCATGACGCCGTCGGAGCGGATCGCCAAGTATCTGCTGCCCACGGGACGTGACAACGAATACGACGCGAGACAGGAGGCAGTATGACCGGGCAGCCGCAGGACACCCCCGCCCCAGCGGCGGACGGGGACGGACCGGCGCGAGGAGGGGAGGGCACGGCCGACATCCGGACGGCGCGCAGCGGCGCCACGCTGGTGGTCACCTTCGACCGCCCCGAGGTGCTGAACGCCTTCAGGGACCGGACGTTCGCCGAGCTCGGCGCGGCCCTCGACGAGGCCGAACACGACGAGACCGTGCGCGCGGTGGTCCTCACGGGGCACGGCCGCGCCTTCTCCGCGGGCGTCGACCTGGCCGAGACCGCGGCCCGCCTGTCCGGTACGGCCGAAGCCGACATGGCCGCGGTGGTCGAGGGCTTCCAGAACGTCACGAGACGACTGGTGGACTACCCGAAGACCGTCATCTCCGCGGTGAACGGGATCGCGGTCGGGGTCGGGGCCGAGCTGGCGATAGCCAGCGACCTGCGGATCGCGGCCGCCGAGGCGGAGTTCGCCTTCATGGAGGTGCGCCGCGGCCTGTACCCCACCAACGGCGTCCTGTACTTCCTGCCCCGCCTGGTCGGACACGGCCGGGCCGTCGACCTGCTGCTGGCGGGCGAGCGGATCGGCGCCGCCGAGGCGCTCGCCGCCGGTCTGGTCAGCCGCGTCGTCCCCGGCGACGACCTGCTCCCCACCGCGACGGCCCTGGCCGAGACCATCGGATCGGCCGCGCCGGTCCCGGTCCGGCTGATAAAACAGCACCTGCGCAGGACCTGGGAGCTGGATCTGGAGGGCATGCTCGCCCTGGAGACCGAGGGATCCCTCGCCTGCCTGCGCAGCGAGGACCTGGCCGAGGGGCTGCACGCCTTCACCGAGAGGCGCGGCCCCGCCTTCAGAGGCCGCTGACCCGGGGCCCGCCCCCGCCTCGTCCGTTCGCTCTCTCCCGCTCGGACCGTCCGTCACTCTCGTCCACCTCCTCCGCCCACTCTCCGATCCCCTTCGAACCCCTTCGAACCCCTCTGCACCTCCTTCGTCCCTTCTCCACCGCCCGCCCCACGGCGGCGGGCGGCCCCGGACGCCCCGGTGCGCCCGGAACCTGCCATGCCCGAAAACCGGCTCGGGGGCCACGAAACCAAGGAGCATCGATGGCGCAAGGCGAGACAGCGCTCCACCGCGGACTGCGGCGGCGGCACATGACAATGATCGGTTTGGGCGGCGTCATCGGCGCCGGCCTCTTCGTCAGCAGCGGCGCGGTGATCGGTACGGCGGGGCCCGCCGCAGTCGTCGCCTACGCCGTGGGCGGCGTGATCGTCATCCTGGTGATGCGGATGCTCGGGGAGATGGCCGCGGCGCATCCCACCAGCGGCTCGTTCTCCCGCTACGCGGAACTGGCCCTGGGCCGCTGGGCGGGATTCCTGGTCGGCTGGAGCTACTGGTACTTCACGGTCGTGGCGATCGCGTTCGAGTCGGTCGCCGGCGCCAAGCTGGTCTCGGGCATCGTCCCCGGCCTGCCGGTGTGGCTGGGGGCACCGGCCCTGCTGCTGACCCTCACCGTGGCGAACCTGATCTCGGTGAAGGTGTTCGGCGAGACCGAGTTCTGGCTGTCCTCGCTCAAGGTCGCCCTCGTCGTCGGGTTCCTGGCCGTGGGCACGCTGTACCTCGTCGGCCTGTGGCCGCACGGCGGGACCGGCCTGTCCACGCTGACCGGCCACGGAGGGTTCGCCCCGCACGGCTGGACCGCCGTGCTGACCGCGCTGGTGACGGTGATCTTCTCCTACTTCGGCGCGGAGATCGTCACGATCGCCGCCGCCGAGTCCGCCGAGCCCGCCAGGGAGGTCGCGAGGGCGACCGTCCGGGTGGTGTGGCGGGTGCTGCTCTTCTACGTCGGCTCCGTCTTCCTGATCGTCGCGATCGTGCCGTGGAACGAGGTTCCGGCCAACGGCGAGGACAGCCCCTTCGCCGCGGCCATCGGCGCCCTGGGCGTCCCGGGCGCGAAGGGCCTGATGAGCGGGGTGGTCCTGGTCGCGGTGCTGTCGATCCTGAACGCCGGGCTGTACGGCTCCTCCCGGATGCTGATGTCCCTCGCCGAGCGGGGAGACGCGCCCTCGGCGCTGGCCCGGGTGCGGTCGTCGGGCGTGCCCGCCCTCGCCATCCTGGCGGGCGGTTGCGCCGGGCTGGTGATCCTGGCCGCCGCGGGCCTGCTCGACCCGGAGGCGATCTTCGGTTTCCTGCTGAACACCTCCGGTCTGCTCACCCTGGTGCTGTACCTGTTCATCGCGGTCAGCCAGCTGCGGCTGCGCGCCCTCGCCGATCCCGCGACACTGACGGTGCGCATGTGGGGACATCCGTGGCTGAGCTGGGCCGTGCTCGCGCTGCTGGGCGCCGCGCTGCTCGCCGTCGCCACCTCTCCCGGCGTCGGGCCCGTCGTGCTCGGCGTCGCCGTCATCCTGGCCGTGACGCTGGCGGCGTACGCGGTCCGGGCCCGGCTGGGCCGTACGGTCCCGCCCGTCGTCGACTCCCTGGAGGTCTCCTGAGACGTCCGCTCCGCGGAACCGCGGCCGTCCTCGATCCGCCGCCCACCCGCCGGGAGGGCGGCGGCAAAGACAGTGCCAAAAGCCGCAACACGGTGATTGCGGATGTTGTTTTCGCAGGTCACCGCCCTAGGCTGAGCATCACCTGATGGCCGTGTGATGACCGTGCCCGTCGCAGGGCGTCGAAGGGGCAAGGGTTCCCGTGAGGCTTGTCGTCGATCTCAACCGCTGCGAGGGATACGCCCAGTGCGCCTTCCTGGCGCCGGACGTCTTCACCATGCACGGCGAGGAGGCCCTGATGTACCTTCCCCGTGCGAGTGAGGCGCACCGCGAACAGGTCATGAGGGCCGTCGCCGCCTGCCCGGTGCAGGCCATCACCGTCGACCGGGCCGACGCCGAGGAGACCGGGACCCATGCCGGCTGACGCCGCCGCGCAGGCGTTCCGCCGCCAGGGGCGGGTGGTCGTCGTCGGCGCCTCGCTGGCGGGCCTGCGGGCCGCGGAGACACTGCGCGAGGAGGGCTTCACCGGATCGCTGACCGTCATCGGTGACGAGCCGCACGAGCCCTACGACCGGCCACCGCTGTCCAAGCAGGTCCTGCTGGGCCGGACGGCGGCGGACGACACCGCGCTGCCGCGGCGGGTGAGACTCGACGCGCGCTGGCTGCTCGGGGTCGCCGCCACCGGGCTGGACCTGGCCGGGAAACGGGTGCGTCTCGCGGACGGCGAGGAGGTCGAGTACGACCGCCTGCTGATCGCGACCGGTGCCCGCGCCCGCCCCTGGATCAAGGAGACGGAGGCCACGCTGGACGGGGTCTTCGTCCTGCGGACCAGCGACGACGCCGCGGGGCTCAACCGGCGGCTGAGCGCGGGCCCCCGCCGGGTGCTCGTCGTCGGGGCCGGGTTCACCGGCTCCGAGATCGCCTCCGCCTGCCGCGAGCGGGGGCTGGAGGTCACGGTCGCCGAACGCGGCCCCGCCCCTCTCGTGGGAGCCCTCGGCGGCGTCATCGGCGCGGTCGCGGCGCGCCTGCAGCGGGAGCACGGCGTGGACCTGCGCTGCGGCATCACGGTGACCTCGCTCGAAGGCGACATGGCCGGACGGCTCAGGCGCGCCCACCTGTCCGACGGCACCGCGCTCGACGTCGACGTGGCGGTGATCGGACTCGGCGCGATGCGCAACACCGAGTGGCTGACCGGCTCCGGGCTCGCCGCGGGCCCGAGAGGCATCGCCTGCGACGCCGGGTGCCGGGCCTTCGACGTTCACGGCATCGTCACCGACGACGTCTTCGTCGCCGGGGACGTCGCCCGGTCCCCCCATCCGCTCTTCGGGTACCAGTTCCTCTCCCTGGAGCACTGGGGCAACGCGGTCGCGCAGGCCGAGGTCGCCGCCCACAACATGATCAACACTGGGCTTGACCGCCGCCCCCACCTGTGGGTGCCCGCTTTCTGGTCCGCCCAGTTCGGCGTCAACATCAAGTCGATCGGCGTGCCGCCGATGGGCGAGGAACTCGTCGTCACCCAGGGGGCGCTCGGCGAGAACCGCTTCGTCGCCGCCTACGGGTACCAGGGCCGCGTCATCGCGGCGGTCGCCTTCGACCAGGCCAAGTGGCTGGACTTCTACCGCAGGCTCATCGAGTCGGCCGCGCCCTTCCCGCCGGACTTCCCCGGTGTCGACAGGCGCCCCGAGGGCGCGCGGCCGGTGCCCGCCGACTTCCCCGACCCCTCCCTGCCGACCCACGGACCGACCGTGACGCTGAGCGGCTACTCGCCCAGCGAGCGCAGGCTCCAGTTCACCCCGGCCCGCGCCTGACAGCGGGCGCCTTCCACCGAGAACCTTCGAGGACTCCGCCATGACGCAGGGCACGCTGTTGCAGCAGATCACCGACTACGCCAACCGTGCCGATCCCTACCCCCTGTACGCCGAGCTCCGCAGGACGCCGGTGGCGCGGCAGGACGACGGGACCTACACCGTCAGCACCTACTGGGAGATCCTCGGCCTGCTGCACGATCCGCGGATCAGCTCCGACGTGCGCAACCGTCTTCCCCAGGAGGGATGCGGGCTCCTGCCGGAGCAGGAGGAGGAGGGCCTGCCACCCAGCTTCATCAGGTTCGACCCGCCCGAGCACGACCGGCTGCGCAGGCTGGCGATGCGGCCGTTCGGGCCGCCGCACAGCCCCCGGCGCATCCACGACATGCGCGGCGAACTCACTCGGATGGTCACCGGCCTGATCGACGACTTCCGGGACGGGAACCAGGTCGACCTGGTGGACGACTTCGCCTACCCGTTCCCGGTGATGGTGATCTGCAAGCTCCTGGGGGTGCCCCACGAGGACGAGGCCCGCTTCCACGCCTGGGCGGAGCAGGTCGTCGCCGGTCTCGACCCCAACCCGGCCGAGGATCCCGCTGAACGGCAGCGCGCCACCCAACGGGCCAGGACCGAGCTGGGCGGCTATCTCGCCGGGCTGATCGAGGAACACCGCCGGGCGCCCGGCGGCGACCTGCTGTCGGCGCTGGTCACCGAGCAGGGTCCCTGCGGGCGCATGTCGCCGATCGAGGTGGTCACGACCGCGGTCCTGCTCCTCATCGCCGGTCACGAGACCACCGTCAACCTCATCACCAACGGAATGCTGACCCTGCTGCGCCACCCCGACGCGCTCAAGAGGCTGAGGGCCGACCCCGGCTTCGCCGTCCCGCTGGTGGAGGAACTGCTGCGCTACGAGCCGCCGGTGCAGTTCCTGCCCCAGCGCACCGCCCTCACCGACATCGACATCGCCGGAACCGTCATTCCCCGGGGTGCGCCGATCTGGCTCGTCCTGGCCGCGGGGAGCCGTGACCCCAGGCGCTTCGCCGACCCCGACAGGTTCGATCCGGAACGCCCGGACAACCAGCACTTCGGGTTCGGCAGCGGCATCCACTACTGCTTCGGCGCGCCGCTGGCCCGCCTGGAGACGCAGATCGCGCTGACCGAGCTGGCCCGCAGGCTCGGCAACCCCCGGCTCGTCGACGACCCGCCTCCCTACCGGCGCAATCCGGTCCTGCGCGGCCCCCGCCACCTGCAGATCGCCTTCGACGGCGTCACGGCCTGACGCGGTGACCACCCGTCTTCACCGTGTCCGTGTCCGTGTCCGGGCGCCGGTACGGCGGGTGGTGAAACGGAGCGGAGCGGCGCCGGCGAGCGGTGCCCGACCCGGTGAACGTTCCCGGTCACGGCGCCGGCGCGGGCGGCGTCAGCTCAGGTAGTCGCGCAGGGCCTGGGACCTGGACGGGTGGCGCAGCTTGGTCATGGTCTTGGACTCGATCTGCCGGATGCGCTCGCGCGTCACCCCGTAGACCTTGCCGATCTCGTCCAGCGTCTTCGGCTGACCGTCGACGAGGCCGAACCGCATCGACATCACCCCGGCCTCGCGGTCGGAGAGCCCCGACAGGACGGCACGCAGCTGCTCCTGCAGCAGGCCGAAGACCACCGCGTCGTCGGGGGTGATCGCCTCGGAGTCCTCGATGAGGTCGCCGAACTCGCTGTCGCCCTCGGTGCCGAGCGGGCTGTGCAGGGAGATCGGCTCGCGGCCGTACCGCTGGACCTCGACGACCTTCTCCGGGGTCATCTCCAGCTCGACCGCCAGCTCCTCCGGGGTGGGCTCGCGGCCCAGGTCGGCCTGCATCTGCCGGTGCAGCCTGGCCAGCTTGTTGATCACTTCGACCATGTGGACCGGGATGCGGATGGTCCGCGCCTGGTCGGCCATGGCGCGGGTGATCGCCTGCTTGATCCACCAGGTGGCGTAGGTGGAGAACTTGAAACCCTTGGTGTAGTCGAACTTCTCGACCGCGCGGATCAGGCCCAGGTTGCCCTCCTGGATCAGGTCCAGGAAGAGCATGCCGCGGCCGGTGTAGCGCTTGGCCAGCGAGACCACCAGGCGCAGGTTGGCCTCCAGCAGGTGGTTCTTGGCCCGATGGCCGTCCTCGGCGATCCACTCCAGCTCGGCGCGGACGTCGACCGGCAGCCGGTCGCCGTCGATGTCCAGCCGCTCCTCGGCGAACAGGCCCGCCTCGATGCGCTTGGCCAGCTCGACCTCCTGCGCGGCGTTGAGCAGGGGGACCTTGCCGATCTGCTTGAGGTAGTCCTTGACCGGATCGGCGGTCGCGCCCGCCGCTCCCGCCAGAGCGCCGGGCAGCTCGTCATCGTCGTCGGCCAAGATCAGCGCGTTGTCCTCGGCGGAGGCTGTCACGGCGATCACATCCTTAATGGAGAGCCGGCAGGGCAAACACCTGTGAACTTCAAAGTACGTGCTGTGAAGGTGTGCTGCGGCCATTGCCGACGTGGACGTCCCGGCGAGTCCGTCCCGCTCGCGCGGTACCGCGGCCCGCCCGCGGGGCAGGCGGGAGGGCCGGCACGACGAGACGCCCGCGCGGGCCGGGGCGCCGCAGGCCCGCGCGCACGGGGCCGCGGCGGGAAACGTCACCGGCTGACCCGCGAGGTTTTCCCTTTTCTTCTCCCGTCGTTTCTTGAAACGCCGGGAGAGATATCACCGGGAATGCCCTCGGTGCGGGTGCCCCGGTATCGGTCCGTGGCGCGCGGGATTCCTCTCCGCCCGCGGAGCGAGGTGGAGGCGGGAACGGTGTGAAACATGCGAATCGCCGCGAGGACGTCACGGATATGGCGGTGTCGCCGCGGGCGGTTCGCTCCGGGAATGTTCCGGGAGAGGCGTGGTCCGGCCGGATGCCGAATCCACCTCCGGCTCGCGACGGCGTGCGCGCCCATCGCCGGTCGAATGCCGGTGCCGGATGGGGGCCACGGGATTGACGGGCCGTTGTTCTTTCGCGTTTCCCGGCGGAGAGCACGGAGAGAGAAGACGCGGGGTGAACGCCGTTGCATGCTTGGTCCGGGCGCGTTGCCGTCGCCGGGACCGCCCCGGAACGGCCGGGCGCCGAGCGTCCGGACGGGCTCTGACAGGCTCCGGCGGGCTCCGGCGGGCTCCGGACGGGATCCGGGAGAACGCCGGACGAGCCCCGGACGAGCCCCGGACGGGCTCCGGGCAGGTCCCGGGAGAACGCCGGACGAGCCCCGGACGAGCCCCGGACGAACTCCGGACGAACGAGCATCCGGAAACCCGCTTCCCCCGTGCGAGAGGACAGACTCGTGAGCCAGCTGCAGGACGTGATCTCCGACTTGACCGCGGAGGGCGAGGAGGTCGACCGCCTGGTCGCCGGTCTCGACGCGGCCCAGTGGGCGCTGCCCACCCCCGCTCCCGGATGGACGGTCAAGCACCAGATCGCCCACCTGATCTTCATCTTCCGCCTGGCCGGGCTGGCGGCGTCCGACCCGGAGCAGTTCAAGGCGATGATCGCCAGGGCCGGGCAGGACCTGGAGAAGGCGGTGAACGCCGCGCTCGCCGAGCACCTGGAGGTGTCCCCGGAGACCCTGTTCGCCCGCTGGCGGACGGACCGGGAGGCCTCGCTCAAGGCGCTCGCCGCCGTGCCGCCCGACCAGACGGTGCCCTGGCTCGTCAGGCCGCTGCCGCCCGCCGTGCTCGCGAGCGCCGGATACATGGAGATGTTCGGGCACGGCCAGGACATCGCCGACACGTTCGGGATTCGGCGGGAGCCGACCGACCGGATCAGGCACCTGGTCGGGTTCGCCGTGCTGACGAGGGACTTCGGCTACCTGTCGCGGGGCCTGACGCCCCCGGAGGAGGAGTTCCGCTTCGAGCTCACCGCGCCCTCCGGCGAGCTGTGGACGTTCGGTCCCGAGGACGCCGCGCAGCGCGTCACCGGGCCCGCCCACGACTTCTGCCTGCTCGTGGTCAGGCGCAGGCACCGCGACGACCTCACGCTCACCGCCTCGGGGGCCGAGGCCGACCGGTGGCTGGACATCGCCCAGGCCTACCGAGGGCCCGCCGGGCAGGGCCGTACTCCCGGCCAGTTCGCGGCCGCGCGGCGATAGCGCGTGCGGGCGGGGCGCCCGCCGCGCCCTCCGGCACCCTCACCCGGCCGGTCTCCCCGCCCGCCTCTCCGGTGCCCGGGATCCCCGGTGTTCCGGGAGCCCGGGTCCCGGGTTTCCCCGCCCGCGTCCGGATCCGCGGCTCCTCCGGCCGCCGAGCAGCGCAATTCAAAAGATGCATCACGTTTTCGTGCAGATGAGCATGAAATGGTCAAGCCGGTGCTGGAAGGTCGCGCCGGCCCAAGGCAGGGAGGTCCCATGCCGACGCTTTTCGGCTCGCTGCGCACTCTTCTGATGGCGCCGTCCCTGGCCGAGGTGACCTTCGCCGGGAGGGGTTTCCCGGTCACGCCGTCCGAGGCGACCCGGCGCCTTGAGGCGATCCCCCAGGCGGTGGTCTGCGGATTCGAGTGGGGGATCAACGCGCGTGACCAGTGGGAGGTCGAGCGCAGGCTCGGCATGGTCGACCAGGAGCTGCGCGGTTTCGCCTACGAGGGCGCGACGATGGCGTTCACCGTCCTGGACGCGATGAGCGGCGGTCGTGGTCACCGCGCCCGCGACCTGCTGACGGGGCCGGGCAGGCCCCACATCTTCCTGACCTACATCGGCGTCGGTTTCGCCATGGCGCGACTGCCCAGGCCGCTGTGGCGGAAGGTGGTCCCCGACCTGGACGGGGTGGAGTACCACCCCACGATGAGCTGGCTGGCGGTCGACGGGTACGGCTTCGACCGGGCCTACTTCGACACCCGGCGCTGGGTCGACGAGCAGACGGTGCCCGCGCCCTACCCGTGGGAGGGCTCGCCCGGCTACTTCCTGCGGGCGGTCGACCAGGGCATCGGCCGGGCGCTGTGGTTCATCCACGGCGCCCAGGTGACCGACGTCGCCACCGCGGTCGAGCGCTTCGCCGAACACCGGCGGGCGGACCTGTGGAGCGGTGTGGGGCTGGCGGCGGCGTTCGCGGGCGGCTGCGGTCCCGAGGCCCTTGCCGCGCTGCGCAGGCAGGCCGGAGAGCACAGGGCAGAGCTGGCCCAGGGCGTGGTGTTCGCGGTCAAGGCCCGTCACCACGCCGGTTTCGTGCCACCGCACACCGAGGTCGCGGCCTCGGTCCTGGCGGGCCTGTCCGTCGAGGCCGCCGTCGCGCTCGCGGACGGCACCGCCGTCCAGCGCGGCTCGGACACGTCACCGGCGTACGAGTTGTGGCGCCGGGCCGTGCGCGCGCACTTCCTCTCACCGGCCGGCCGCCTCTCGATCTGACCGGACGGCCCTTCCGGTCGTCGTCCGCCGTGCCCGCCCGCGAGGGTCCGCCGTTTACCGTCGCCGCCTTTCACCGCGTTTATGGCGCCGAAATTCCGGCCGATCTCCGGATGTGGTTGAACAATGCGCGGCCTCTTGCTGGAAAGTTTCCTTTGTGTTTTCGTGAGCACGTTTGAAGTAGACAGTCACTTGAGCCTTCTGTGTAGATTTGTCGAGAGATCGCTTTAAGGAGATGAATCTATTGGATGGGGGGTGTGAGAGAACAAGTGGCCAATATGTGGAGGATGCTGAGGCGCCGTGTTCTGACCCCGAGCGTCTCGGCCACAAAACTTGAGACACGCGGTTTCAATGAGAAAACTCCGGCCGCGAGAGAATTGCTGGAAACGATTGGCGAGAAATTCCTGACCGGTTACGCCCATGCGGCGGAGGCGCGTTCCCCCGCGGAGGCGGAGGAACGGCTGGAGACGATTCCGACGAGGTTCCGCGGTTTCGCCTACGAGGGCGCCGCGATGGGCTTCGCCGTCCTCGACGCGCTACCGCTCGGCGGCGGGGACAGAATCGCCCGGTTCCTCGCGGGGCGGGGCGACGACCACATCTACATGGTCTACGTCGGGATCGGCTGGGCGATGGCCCGGCTGCCCAGGTTCCGATGGCCGGAGATCTCCGCGTTCGATCCGATGCTGCGCTGGCTCGTGCTGGACGGCTACGGCTTCCACCAGGCCTACTTCCGCACCGGCCGGTACGTCCACGGGCAGTTCCTCGACCCCCGTTTCCCCTGGACGGCCGACCGCTTCCAGTGGTACGCCAACCACGCCGTCGACCAGGGCATCGGCCGGGCCATGTGGTTCGTCGGCGGCACCGACGCCGACCTCGTCGCCACGATGATCGACAGGTTCCCCGAGTCCCGCCGAAGCGACCTGTATGCGGGCGCCGGGCTGGCCGCCACCTACGCGGGCGGCGCGGACGAGCAGGAGCTGCGGACGTTCTGGCAGCGCGCGGGAGAGTATCGGCCCCAGGTCGCCCAGGGCTGCGCGTTCGCGGCCGAGGCCAGGCAGCGGGCCGGCCTCGTGGTGCCGCACACGCTGCTCGCCACGCGGGTGTTCTGCGACATGACGCCGGAACAGGCGGCGCGGATCAGTGAAAAGGCCCGCCCCGACGGGCCGGTCCAGGGTGATGTGCCGGCCTACGAGGTGTGGCGGCGGCGCATCGCCGACGAGTTCGCATCCCTTGGGAGGTGTTAGGACGTGACCGCGACAGTTGGCTGGCTGCGCAGGCAGCTGCCCGGAGTCGTCGCTCTCGTGCTGATCGTGAGCACATTCATGGTGGCCCGTATCCCCTCGCCCTCGGCCGCCGACACGGGCAAGATGGCGCGCGACTACTCCTTCGCGCCGATGTCCATCTCGCTGCCCGGCGGCTTCAAGCAGCAGGAGATCCGCAAGGTCAACCGCGACTACACGTACATCGACGCGTGGATCTCCTCGGTCGGGGCGGCGATCGCGATGAACGACCTCGACGGCGACGGCCTGTCCAACGACCTGTGCCTCGTCGATCCGCGGATCGACCAGACCGTGGTCACCCCGGCGCCCGGCGGGCGCGCGAACCGGTACGCCCCCTTCGCGCTGAACCCCGGCACACTGCCCATGAACGACCACATGGCGCCCATGGGCTGCGTCCCCGCCGACTTCAACGAGGACGGCCGCATGGACCTGCTCGTCTACATGTGGGGCCGCACGCCGATCCTCTACCTCGCCAGGCCCGACGCGACCGGGCTCGACGCGAACGCCTACCAGCCGACCGAGCTGGTGCCCGGGGCCAACTCGATCGGCGGCGTCTACGGCGGGCCGCAGTGGAACACCAACGCCGCGACCGTCGCCGACTTCGACGGGGACGGGCACGACGACATCTTCATCGGCAACTATTTCCCGGAGAGCCCGGTGCTCGACTCCGGGGCCGAGGGCGCCGTGAGCATGAACCACTCGATGTCCAACGCGCACAACGGCGGTGAGGACTACTTCTTCCGCTGGACCGGCGCGACCGCGAGCCCCCGTCCCTCGGTCACCTACGCCAAGCTCGACAACGTCCTGCCCGAGGACGCCTCCAAGGGCTGGGAACTCGCCGCCGCCTCCGCCGACCTCGACGGCGACCAGCTGCCCGAGCTGTATCTCGCCAACGACTTCGGCCCCGACCGGATGTTCTACAACCGGTCCACGCCGGGGCACATCAAGCTCTCGCCCGTCGAGGGCGTGCGCACGCCCCTGATCCCCAAGTCCAAGACGGTCGGCCACGACTCCTTCAAGGGCATGGGCCTCGACTTCGGCGACCTCAACGGCGACGGCATCTACGACATGTTCGTCAGCAACATCACCACGTCGTTCGGCATCGAGGAGAGCAACTTCCAGTTCACCTCCACGGCCAAGGACCAGGCCGACCTGCGCGCCAAGATGCGCCAGGGCGAGGCGCCGTGGGCCGACCGCAGCGGGCAGGCGCGCACGGCCTGGTCCGGCTGGGGCTGGGACGTCAAGATAGACGACTTCAACAACCGCGGCGACCTCAGCATCGTCCAGGCCACCGGGTTCGTGAAGGGCCAGATCGACCGCTGGCCGCAGCTGCAGGAACTGGCCACCGCCAACGACCAGCTGCTGCAGAACCCCTACTGGTGGCCGAACGTCCGCGCCGGCGACGACGTCGCGGGAAACCAGACGCTGCACTTCTTCGTCAAGTGCCCCGACGGCACCTACGTGGACCTGGCCAAGGAGCTGGGCCTGGCCGTACCGGTGCCCACCCGGGGCATCGCCACCGGCGACGCGGACGGCGACGGCAGGCTCGACTTCGCGGTCGCCAGGCAGTGGGCCGAACCGGTCTTCTACCACAACCAGAGCCCGTCCCCCGGCGCCTTCCTCGGGCTGCGGCTGACCCATGAGGCCGCACCGGTGGCGGGGGCGCTGCCGGCCCCCGGCTCGCCGGTGACCGGCGCGCAGGTCACGGTGACCCTGCCCGGCGGGCGCAGGCTCCTCGGCCGGGTCGACGGCGGCAGCGGTCACTCCGGCAAGCGCAGCAGCGACGTGCACATCGGGCTCGGCGCCAACGTCACCGGCCCGGTGCGGGCGCACCTGAGGTGGCGCGACCGAGCCGGACAGGTACATGACCAAGATCTTCAGCTTACCCCGGGCTGGCACTCGCTCCAGCTCGGCCGGCAGGCCAAGGAGAAGTGATCGAGATGTCCGACAAGACGCCGACCCCCCCGCGTCATGACCCGAAGGTCACCATCGCGCTGCGCAACTTCGCGATGTCGATCACCGTCTTCAACATCGTCGGCTACACCCTCCTCGGGTTCGAGCAGCCGTGGCTGTGGCCCGTCATCGCCCTGCTCACCGGCTACACCGTGGAAATCGCGCTGGAGTACGTCTCGGCCCGCGGAGAGGGCCGCCCGCCGCGCTACACCGGCAACGGCGTGCGCGGCCTCGTGGAGTTCCTCTACCCGGCGCACATCACCAGCCTGGCCATGAACATGCTGATCTACGTCAACGACCAGCTGCTGGTGATGATCTTCGGGGTGACCGTCGCCGTCGGCGCCAAGTGGGTGCTCCGGGCACCGGTGCGCGGCAGGCTGCGGCACTTCATGAACCCGTCGAACTTCGGCATCGCGGTCATCCTGCTGATCCTGCCCTGGGCCAGCATCGCACCGCCGTACCACTTCACCGAGAACGTCGACAGCTGGATCGACTGGCTCATCCCGGCGATCATCATCCTCGGCGGAAGCATGATCAACGGAAAGCTCACCGGCCGGATGTGGCTGATCGCCGCCTGGGTGGGCGGCTTCGCCCTGCAGTCGATCCTGCGCGGTCTCTTCTTCGGCACCTCGATCCCCGGGGCACTGGGCACGATGACCGGCGTCGCCTTCATCCTGTTCAGCAACTACATGATCACCGACCCGGGCACCAGCCCCTCCAAACCCGCCGCGCAGATGGCCTTCGGCGGCGGCGTCGCCCTGACCTACGGCTTCTACACCGCCGTGCACATCCCCTACGGGATCTTCTTCGCCACCGCGACCGTCTGCCTCATCCGGGGCGTCTTCCTGTGGGCGCTGTACCTGGCCGACAAGGCACGCGAGCGGCGCGAGGCCGACGAGCGCCGCATGGCGAACGGGGCGCTCGGCAAGGACATCCCCACCCTTCCGAGCACCGGAAAAGAGGTCGCCTCGGTATGAGCAGGATCGCGATCGTCGGCATGGCGTGCCGGTACCCGGACGCCGCGTCGCCAAGAGAGCTGTGGGAGAACGTCCTCGCCGGACGCCGCGCCTTCCGGCGGCTGCCCGACACGCGCATGCGCCTGGAGGACTACTGGGACGCGGACCCGGCGACCCCCGACCGCTTCTACGCGCGCAACGCGGCGGTGATCGAGGGCTACGAGTTCGACCGCGTCGGCTACAAGATCGCCGGTAGCACGTACCGCTCGACGGACCTCACCCACTGGCTGGCGCTGGACACGGCGGCGCTGGCCCTGGCCGACGCGGGCTTCCCGCAGGCCGAGGGACTGGCCAGGGAACGCACCGGCGTCGTGGTCGGCAACACCCTCACCGGCGAGTTCGCCCGGGCCAACCTGATGCGCCTGCGCTGGCCGTACGTGCGACGCACGGTCGCCCGCGCGCTGAAGGAGCGGGGCTGGGAGGACGAGACGCTGGCGAACTTCCTCGACGACCTGGAGGACGGTTACAAGGAACCCTTCCCCGTCCCCGACGAGGACACCCTCGCCGGAGGTCTGTCCAACACGATCGCCGGGCGGATCTGCAACCACTTCGACCTCAAGGGAGGCGGCTACACCGTCGACGGTGCCTGCTCCTCCTCGCTGCTGTCGGTGGTCACGGCGGCCAAGGCGATCATCGACGGCGACATCGACGTCGCGGTCGCCGGCGGGGTCGACCTGTCCATCGACCCGTTCGAGATCGTCGGCTTCGCCAAGACCGGGGCCCTGGCCAAGAGCGAGATGCGGCTGTACGACCGCAGGTCGAACGGCTTCTGGCCGGGCGAGGGCTGCGGGATGGTCGTGCTGATGCGCGAGCAGGACGCCCGCGACGCCAAGCACCGGATCTACGCCACCATCGCCGGATGGGGCGTCTCCTCCGACGGCAAGGGCGGCATCACCCGGCCCGAGGTCAGCGGATACCGGCTGGCGCTGCGGCGGGCCTACGAGCGGGCGGGCTTCGGCATCGAGACCGTGGCCATGTTCGAGGGCCACGGCACCGGCACCGAGGTCGGGGACCGGACCGAGCTCACCGCGCTGACCCAGGCCAGGGCCGCGGAGGGCGCCGACGGCACCCGCGCCGCGGTCAGCTCGATCAAGGGAATGATCGGGCACACCAAGGCGGCGGCCGGGGTCGCGGGCCTGATCAAGGCCGTGATGGCCGTGCACCACCAGGTGCTGCCGCCGACCACCGGCTGCGTCGAGCCCCACCCTGTGCTGGAGGAGGAGGCGGCACAGCTGCGGGTGCTCCGCAAGGCCGAGCCGTGGCCGGCCGGCGCCCCGGTGCGCGCGGGCGTCACGGCCATGGGCTTCGGCGGCATCAACACCCACGTGGTGCTGGAGAAGCCCGGTCCGCGGCGGAGCGTCTCCCTCGACACCCGGACCAAGGCGCTGGCCTCCTCGGTCCAGGACGCGGAGCTGCTGCTCCTGGACGGCGGGTCGCCGGCGGAGCTGCGCGAGCGCCTGGTCCGGCTGGTCGACTTCGTGCCGGGCCTGTCCTACGCCCAGCTCGGCGACCTGGCGGCCACCCTCCAGCGTGACCTGCGCGACCTGCCCTACCGGGCGGCCGTCGTCGTCTCCTCGCCGGAGGACGCCGAGCGGCGGCTGCGCCGGACGCTGGAGTCCCTGGACGCGGGGGAGATCCCCCTGTTCGCCGGCGACGGCCGCGGCTTCCTCGGCCACGTCAGCGGTCCCGGCCGGATCGGCTACCTGTTCCCCGGCCAGGGATCGGGGCGCGGCACCAGCGGCGGCGCCCTGCGCAGGCGCTTCGCCGAGGTCGAGGAGGTCTACCTCAAGGCGGTGCTGCCCGCCGGCGGCGACATGGTCGCCACCTCGGTGGCCCAGCCGCGCATCGTCACCGGCTCGATGGCGGGGCTGCGCGCCCTGGCCATGCTGGGCATCGAGGCGAGCGTCGCGGTCGGCCACAGCCTCGGCGAGATCTCGGCGCTCCACTGGGCGGGCGCGATGGACGAGGAGACCCTGCTGCGCGTGGCCGGGACCCGGGGCCGGGTCATGACCGAGCACAGCGCCTCGGGCACCATGGCGGGCGTCGCCGCCTCGGCGGACGCGGTCTCCGTCCTGACCGCGGGCCTGCCCGTCGTGATCGCCGGATACAACGGGCCGGAGCAGACGGTCATCGCAGGGCCGGCCGACGCCGTACAGGCCGCCGGGCGCAAGGCCGTCGCCGAGGGGCTGCAGTGGACCCCGCTGAGGGTCTCGCACGCCTTCCACTCGCCGCTCGTCGCCCCCGCCGCCGACGCCTTCGGCGCGCGGCTGGCCGGTGAGGAGTTCGGCCAGGTCGGGCTGCGGATCATCTCCACGGTCACCGGGGAGGCGCTGGCCGCCGACACGGACATCCCGGCGCTGCTGCGCGACCAGATCACCGATCCGGTGCTGTTCTCCCAGGCGGTCGAGCTGGCGGCCAAGGACATCGACCTGTTCGTCGAGGTCGGTCCGGGACGGGTGCTCAGCGGGCTGGTCGGCGCGGTGACCGACGTGCCCGCGGTCGCGCTGGACACCGACGACGAGTCGCTGGGCGGCCTGCTGCGGGTGGTCGCGGCGGCCTACGTGGCCGGTGCCCCGGTCGTGCACGAGGCGCTCTTCCACGGGCGGCTGGCCCGGCCGCTGCGGATCGGCGAGGAGTTCTCGTTCTTCGAGAGCCCCTGCGAGCAGGTGCCCGCGGTCCGGATCCGCGGTACCGCGCGGCGGAGCGGGATCGTCGCCCCGCCGTCGCCGCGCGAGGACGGCGGCGACTCCGGCGACTCCGGTGACTCGGGTGAGACGGCCGTCGACCTGCTGCGGCGGCTCGCGGCCGAGCGCGCCGAACTGCCGATGGACATGGTGCGCGTCGACAGCCACCTGCTGGACGACCTGCACCTGAGCTCGATCACCGTCGGGCAGATCGTCAACCAGGCCGCCCAGCGGCTCGGCCTGTCCTCGGCCCAGACACCGACCAACTTCGCCACCGCGACCGTGTCCGAACTCGCCGAGGCGCTCGGCGCGCTGGCCGAGACCGGCCGGGACGCGGAGACGAGCCCGGCCTCCCGGGTCACCGGCGCGGCCGCGTGGGCCAGGCCCTTCTCCGTCGACCTCGACGAGCTGCCGCTGCCCGCGGCGCGGGTGGGGGAGGGCAACGGGCCGTGGCGGCTCCACACGACCGAGGGCCATCCGTTCGCCGAGTCGCTGCGCGGGCGGCTGGAGAACGCCGGCGTCGGCGCCGGCGTCCTGGTGTGCCTGCCCGCCGGGTGCGCCGAGCGGGACCTGGAACAGGCCCTGCTCGGTGCGAAGGCGGCCGTCGCGGGCGAGCCGGGCAGCCGGTTCGTCCTGGTCCAGCACGGCCGCGGCGCGGCCGGACTTGCCAAGACGCTGTCGCTGGAGGCGCCCCACCTGCGCGTCACCATCGTGCACGTGCCGGAGGGCGAGCGGGCGGCCGACCTGGTGGTCGCCGAGGTCGCGGCGACCGGCCACTACGCCGAGGTGCACTACGACGCCGACGGCGTACGGCGGGTGCCGACCCTGCGCGCGATGCCGGTACGGCCCGCCCGCCCCCGGCAGCCGCTGGACGGCACCGACGTGCTGCTGGTGACCGGCGGAGGCAAGGGCATCACCGCGGAGTGCGCGCTGGCGCTGGCCTCGGACAGCGGCGCCAAACTGGTCGTCCTGGGCCGCTCCGACCCGGCCGGGGACGAGGAACTGGCGGCCAACCTGCGGCGGATGGGCGACGCCGGCGTGGTCGTCAGGTACGCCAGGGCCGACGTCACCGACCCCGCCCAGGTGCGCGCGGCGATCGCCTCGGTGACCGGGGAGACCGGGCCGGTCACCGCGGTGCTGCACGGCGCGGGACGCAACGAGCCGGGCGCGCTCACCGGCCTGGACATGGACGCGTTCCGCCGCACCTTCGCCCCCAAGGTCGACGGCCTGCGCGCGGTGCTCGACGCGGTGGACCCCGGGACGCTGCGCCTGCTCGTGACGTTCGGCAGCATCATCGGCCGGGCCGGGCTGCGCGGCGAGGCGCACTACGCCACCGCGAACGAGTGGCTGGCGAGTCTCACCGAGGAGGTGGCCGAGCGGCACCCGGGATGCCGCAGTCTCTGCATGGAGTGGTCGGTGTGGTCCGGGGTCGGCATGGGGGAGCGGCTGGCCGTCGTCGAGGCGCTCTCCCGCGACGGGATCACCCCCATCACCCCGGACCAGGGGGTGCGGATCATGCGGCGGCTGGTCGCCGATCCCGACGCGCCGGCAGTGGTGGTGATCAGCGGCCGCACCGAGGGCGTCGACACCGTCCGCCACGACCTTCCCCCGCTGCCGCTGCTGCGGTTCGTCGGCACGCCGCTGATCCGCTACCACGGTGTCGAGCTGGTCACCGAGGTCGAGCTGAACGCCGGGACCGACCTCTACCTCGCCGACCACCACCTGGACGGCAACCTGCTGTTCCCCGCGGTGTTCGGCATGGAGGCGATGACCCAGGTGGCGGTCGCGGCCACCGGGGCCGCCGGGGTGCCGACGATCGAGCAGGCGGAGTTCCTGCGGCCCATCGTGGTGCCGCCGGACGGCAGCACGACGATCCGGGTCGCGGCGGCCGTCACCGGCGACGACACCGTCGAGGTGGCCATCCGCAGCGCGGAGACCGGTTTCGACGCCGACCACTTCAGGGCACGCCTGTGCTTTTCCGGAGAGACGGCGCCCGAGGGCCCGCCGGACCAGGCCGACGACGGCCTGCCGGCGGTACCGCTGGATCCGGCGACCGACCTGTACGGCGACGTCCTGTTCCAGGGCGGGCGCTTCCAGCGGCTGCGCCGCTACCGGCGGGCCGCCGCCAGGCACGTCGACGCCGATGTGGCGGCGGTCGACGCGGCGGACTGGTTCACCGGTTTCCTCCCCGGCGACCTGCTGCTCGGCGACCCCGGCATGCGGGACGCGCTGATGCACGGCAACCAGGTCTGCGTGCCGGACGCCACCCTGCTGCCCGCCGGGATCGAACGGATCCACCCCGGCGGAGCCGCGCTCGCCTCACTGGCGGGGGAGGGCGGACTGCGCTACTGCGCCACCGAGCGGTACCGGGACGGCGACACCTACGTCTACGACATCGCCGTGCGCACGGGCGCGGGCGAGGTCGTCGAGCGGTGGGAGGGCCTGCGCCTGCGGGCGGTGCGCAAGGGCGACGGGCGCGGGCCGTGGGTGCCCCCGCTGCTCGGGCCCTACCTGGAGCGCACGCTGGAGGACCTGGTCGGCACGCGGGTCGCGGTCGCGGTCGAGCCCGACCGGCCGGAGCGGCCGGAGCGGCCGGAGGGCGCGGCCGAGCGCCGGGCGCTGACCGCGGTGGCCGCGGGACGCGCGCTCGGACGTCCGGTGGAGGTCCGTTACCGCGCCGACGGGCGCCCCGAGATCGACGGCGGCAAGACCGTCTCGGCCTCCCACGGCGCGGGGGTGACCCTCTGCGTCGCGGCCACCGGCACGCTCGGCTGCGACGTCGAGCCCGTGGCCGAGCGGCCGGCGGACACCTGGGAGGGGTTGCTCGGTCCCCGCTTCCGGCTCGCCGAGCTGGTCGCCATGGAACTGGGCGGAAGCCTGGACGCCGCGGCGACGCGGGTGTGGGCCGCCGTCGAGTGCCTGCAGAAGGCCGGTCTTCCGACGGGCGCCCCGCTCACCTGGACGCCGGAGCGGCGGGACGCGTGGACGGTCTTCGCCTCCGGAGCCCTGCGGATCGCGACGCTCGTCACGAGCCTGCGGGGCGTCCCGGAACCCGTCGTGTTCGCGATCCTCACCGAAGGGCGGCCGTAGGCATGGGGAACTACTTCGAACACCTGCACACGGTGGGTTTCGAGGAGACCAACATCGTCGGCAACGTCTACTACGTCAACTACCTGCGCTGGCAGGGACGCTGCCGGGAGATGTTCCTGAAGCTCCACGCGCCCGACGTGCTCGCCGATCTGCAGGACGACCTGAAGCTCTTCACGCTGAAGGTCGACTGCGAGTTCTTCGCCGAGATCACGGCCTTCGACGAGCTGTCCATCAGGATGCGCCTGGTCGACCTCGCCCAGACCCAGCTCGAGTTCAGCTTCGACTACGTCCGGCTCGCCCTGGGGGAACGGGAGACGCTGGTCGCCCGGGGCCGGCAGCGGGTGGCGTGCATGCGCGGACCCAACAACCGCACCGTCCCGGCCCGGGTCCCCGAGTCGCTGACCCGCGCTCTCGAACCGTATCTGTCCTAGACGGGCCCACACGGGAGATCAGTATGAGCGTCAATCCTGAGCCGTCCCACGAGGTGACGGACCCGAAAGTCATGCGACGCGCGTTCGGGAAGTTCGCCACCGGCGTCACCGTGGTGACCGTCGGCGGCGGCACCCCGCACGCCATGACCGCGAACTCCTTCACCTCGGTCTCGCTCGACCCGCCGCTCGTGCTGGTCTGCGTGGGCCGTAACGCGATCATGCACGGGTGCCTGGCCGCGGCGGGCGCCTTCGGGGTGTCCGTCCTGGCCGCCCACCAGGAGGCCGCGGCCAGGCACTTCTCCAACCGCTGGCGGGCCCTGGGGGCGGCCCAGTTCGACACCGTCGACTGGCTGCCCGGCGGGCTCACGGGCGCGCCGCTGCTCACCGGCACCCTCGCCCGTTTCGAGTGCGAGCTGTGGCGCACCTACGACGGCGGCGACCACTCGATCTTCATCGGGAAAGTGCTCTCCCTCGAACAGCAGGACGACCAGGACGCCCTGCTGTTCTTCCACGGCAGGTTCCGTCAGATCATCCCCGACCGTAGCGAGGTGACGGCATGAGTCTCACCGGACGACATGCTGAATCCGTACCAGACAGACAGTCCCCGGCGCCCGGCGGCCGCCAGGCGCCGCCGGGTCCGCCGCGCCGGGCGGCGATGGGCCTGTTCGTGAAGCTGACCCGCGACCGGCTCGCGCTGATGACGTCGGCCGCGGCGCGGTACGGCGACGCGGTCCGCATCTCCCTGGGTCCCAAGACGCTCTACTTCTTCAACCACCCCGACCACGCCAAGCACGTCCTGGCCGACAACAGCGGCAACTACCACAAGGGAATCGGCCTGGTCCAGGCCCGCCGTGCCCTGGGGGACGGGCTGCTGACCAGCGAGGGCGAGCTGTGGCGCAAGCAGCGCCGGATGATCCAGCCGGTGTTCCAGCACAGGCGGATCGCCCAGCAGGCCGGTGCCGTCGCCGAGGAGGCGGCCGGTCTGGTGGCGAGGCTGCGCGCCTATCAGGGCCGGGGGCCGGTCGACGTGCTCCAGGAGATGACGTCGCTCACCCTCGGGGTGCTGGGCCGTACCCTCCTCGACGCCGACCTCGGCGCGTTCGGCTCGGTCGCGCACTCCTTCGAGGCCGTGCAGGACCAGGCGATGTTCGAGATGGTGACGCTGGGCGCGGTCCCCATGTGGCTTCCGCTGCCCAAGCAGCTGCGCTTCCGCCGGGCCCGCAGGGAACTGCAGCGGGTCGTCGACCTGCTGGTCGCCCAGCGTACGGCGCGCGGCGCCGAGGAGGGCGACGACGTGCTCTCCCGCCTGATCGTCTCGACCGGGCAGGAGAGCGACCCCCGGGTCGGCAGGCAGCGCATGCGGGACGAGCTGATCACTCTGATGCTCGCCGGGCACGAGACGACGGCGAGCACCCTGGGCTGGACCTTCCACCTGATCGACGACCGTCCGGAGGTGTGGGAGAGGCTGCACGCGGAGGCGGTCGAGGCGCTCGGCGACCGGAGCCCGGTCTACGAGGACCTGCACCGGCTGAGATACACGACGATGGTCGTCGAGGAGGCCATGCGGCTCTACCCGCCCGTGTGGATCCTGACGCGCCAGGCGCAGGCCGACGACGAGGTCGGCGGCTACCACGTGCCCGCCGGGGCCGACGTCCTGATCTGCCCCTACACGCTGCACCGGCACCCGGGCCTGTGGAAGGACCCCGAGCGCTTCGACCCGGAGCGCTTCGATCCGGGAGGCTCCTCCTCCCGTCCCCGGTACGCCTACATCCCGTTCGGCGCGGGGCCGCGGTTCTGCGTCGGCAACAGCCTCGGCATGATGGAGGCCGTGTTCGTGATCGCGATGATCGCCAGGGATCTCCGCCTGGTCAAGGTGCCCGGTCACGAGGTGGTCCCCGAGCCCATGCTCTCTCTCCGGATGCGCGGCGGCCTGCCGATGACCGTGCATCCCGCGCAACGTTCCGCGAAATGAGGACGGCCGCAGGCTCCTCGTCTGCGGCCGTTCCTCATGAGCTGCGGCTCAGCTCGCGACCGAGTTGAGCGCCACCAGTCGTACGTCGAGCAGTGCGAGCAACACCGGGGGATCGAGGGCTCCCATCGGTCTGAGCTGCACGTCGGCCGGCTTCACCACGATGTCACGCCTTATGGTGATCGGTCCGTAGCCGCCGACGTACAGCGACTGCTCCCTCCCCAGACTGCTCACGACCTTCTCACTGCCCGGCGCGACGGAGTGCGCCAGCAGGTGCCAGGTGCCCTGGGGCACGTCCTCCAGCACGTACGGCCCCGGCCGGCGCAGTACGGCGCACCGGACCGGGGGGCCCTGGGGGATGCAAGTGGGAAACAGGCCGACGAAGATGAGGCCGCACTGCCCGGAGGGCGGAGCCCAGACCTTCCCCTGCACGGTCGCCGACCGGGTCTCCTCGCCGTCGGACTTGCCGCTGGTGAGGATCAACGGGGCGAAGCCGCCGTGCTGGCGGTAGGTGGTGGGGGCCAGGCCCACACAGCTCTTGAAGCGGGAGCTGAAGGTGCCGACGCTGGAGTAGCCCACCTGGATGCTGATGTCCGCGACGCTCAACGAGGTGGAGAGAAGAAGCCGTTTGGCCTCCTGGAGTCGCAGGGCCGACAGGAAACGGCCCGGTGAGACACCGGTGACCTGCCGGAAGACCCGGGAGAAGTGAAACTTGCTGAACATGGCGGTGCGGGCCATGTCGTCGATGGTGAGCTCGTCGCCGAGGCGCTCACGCATCGTCTCGATAACCCGCCTGACGGCTTTCTCAAGAACGTCCTCCATCGCCCTCTCCATTTGTTGAAAATTCATCCACGCTTACATCGCCAAAAAGCCTGCATTCAATTAGCCTTTGGGCCTCAATGTGGGTTTGGTTGCCGTGCTGATTTACCGCCGTGCGGGCTTCTATATGCCTGTCGAACGACTCAGAAAATGATCGGCATCAATATTTCTAAATCAACATCTGACTGCTGTCAACTGTGCTTGTGATGCATGCTCCGCGTGTTTAAGCTGCTACTCTAGGTTGCGGGCACTGCAAATCCAGTGTTAGGGCACGTCCAAAACCGCCTCGAAAGAGGGTTGACAGGACGGCAATTCAGAAGATGCGTCAGGAGTGACATCGCTCGGACGATGGATCCGAGCGGAACCGAATTCGATATGTGAGTTCTATTTGGTCGCAGATCTCGCCGCGCCGGACAAGGACCGCGTCGGCCGGCCCCCGCCCGCCGCCGGGTCCCGTCTGTGAAACGAGGCTTCGGTTGACGCGCCGACTTCTCGGCGGCTCAGGCCGCCCCCCCTGCCGACAGGAGGAAACGCCGGTGCACCCGGGTATCCCAGATGAAGAACAGGCCAGGACGATGACGCTGGAGGCGTTCGCGGACACGATCGTCCCCGGCGAGAAGCGTTCCCCCGACGACAAGGCGGTCGCGGGCGCCGCGACCGGTGGCGGTGCGGTCGCGGCCGGCGCCGTCGAACTGCTGGAGACGTCCGCGGCCGGGCTGGCGCCCGCGCTGGGGGACTTCGCCCAGCTGCTGAACAGGCACGCCCAGGCCTACGCGGACCAGCACGGGCTCGACCTCGACGGCTCCGTGCCGGCGTTCGTCGCCCTGCAGTTTCCGGACCGCACCGCCCTGGTGGGGATGCTGACCGCCCCCGGCCACCCGGAGCGGGAGGCGTGGGTCAGCATCGCGCTGTTCAGCAACATGGCCTTCGACACCGCCGCTCACATGCACACCCTCGACGCGCTCGCCGCCGGACACCCGGGCCTGACGGCGATGGGCTTCGCCGAGCCGAACGCCGACGGCCTGTGGCGGTTCCCCGTCTACTCCTACGGGCGGGAACTGGCCAGCCTCCACCCGGGCACGACCTCGTCAGGGAGCCCCGCATGACCGTAACGGAGAACACCGACGTCCTCGTGGTCGGCAGCGGTTTCGGCGGCGCGATCGCGGCCTACCACCTCGCGGCGGGCGGGGCGCGGGTCGTGGTGCTGGAGCGCGGGCCCTGGCTGGAGGGTGAGGACTTCGAGCACGACTTCAAACTCGGGTCCTCCTACACCCGCATCTTCGACTTCGTGGTCGGCGACGGCATGAGCCTGCTCGGCGGCAACTGCGTCGGCGGCGGCAGCGTCGTGTACTTCGCCGCCATGCCCCGCGCGCCCCGGTTCGTCTTCGAGCGCAAGGGCAGCATCGGCAGGCGGATGTGGCCCGGGGGCATCAACCGCGACACGCTGGAGCCCTGGTACGACCGCGTGGCGGAGGCGCTGCCGGTGACCCGGCAGGACTGGAACTCGGTCACCTACTCCGGCGGCCTGTTCGCGGCGGCGTGCGCGCACGCGGGACGCACGGCCAACCCGGTACCGGTGGCCATCGACACGGACAAGTGCACGAACTGCAACTGGATGATGGCCGGGTGCCGCTTCGACGCCAAGCGCTCCCTGCTGTTCAACTACCTGCCCGCCGCCATCGCGCACGGGGCCGAGATCCGGCCCATGCACGAGGTGCAGCACCTGTCCCGGACCGACGACGGCGGCTACCGGGTGCACTACAACGTCGTCGACGACGAGGACTACCGGGTGCACACCGGGAGCGGGACGATCGACGCCAAGATCGTCGTGCTGGCGGCGGGCGCGGGCGCCACACCGGTCATCCTGCAGCGCTCGGCGGCCACCCTCGGCGCCATGCCCTCCGCCGTCGGCAGATACTTCTCCGGCAACGGCGAACGGCTCAACACCGCCATCCTCGACGAGGACCGGGTCCGCGACCTGCTGGGGCTGAGCCGCGGCGACGGATCGGCCTACGCGGCCTCCCAGATCGGAAAGGGGCCGTGCGTCGCCAGCTGGGACCGCCTCGACGGCACGCTGCCGGAGTACTCCCGCTACTCGCTGGAACAGCTCTACTTCCCGCCCGGGTTCGGCACCATCCTCGCGCAGGTGCCCGGGGCGACCGGCCCGACCTGGTTCGGCGTGGAGAAGAAGGAGATCGTACGGCGCTGGCAGTCCTGGCTGACCGTCTTCACGATGAGTGAGGACGACAACGAGGGGGTCTTCGGGCCGCCTCCGCCCACGGGCAACGCCGTACGGATCTCACAGCAGATGCTGGGGCGCGGCACCATCCAGTACCGGCCGACCGCGAACACGCTGCGCGGCTGGGCCCAGGCCGACGCCGACGTGCGGGACATCCTGGAGCGCGACGGGCTGGCCAGGGTGATGCCGTGGACCAACGACGTCGTGGGCGCCTACACCGTGCACCCCCTGGCCTCCTGCCGCATCGGCGACGACCCGAGCACCTCGGCCCTCGACGACCGCCACGAGCTGCGCGGCCACCCGGGCATCTTCGTCACCGACGGCTCGGCCGTACCGGGGGCGCTGACGGTCAACCCCGCGATGACCATCGCGGCGCTGGCTGAACGGGCCATCCCGGGCATCGTGCAGGCGGCCAGGCAGCGCGGCGTGGAGGTCACCTACGGGGCGCCGTCGCCGGACGGCGCCACGAGCGGCAGGCGCGGAGCCCTGCCGTTCGTCCCCAGCCTGACGCGCAAGTAGCGGCGGTTCCACCGGACCAGGGAGCGTGTGATGGACGGGACGTTCACCCAGCGGGCACTTCGCAGGTCGCTGGACCGGATCCACCACGTCTCCCCGGTACGGCCCGCCGCCGCGCGGGGCCTGGTCGCCGAGGTGTACACGCGGGCCGAGCGGGAGTTCGGCATGCTCGCGCCGCCGGTCGCCCTTCACTCGCCCGCCCCCGAGATCCTCGCGGCCTGCTGGATGATGCTGCGGGAGACGCTTGTGGTCGAGGGGCGGGCGGGACGGGTGGCCAAGGAGGCGGTCGCGACCGGTGTCTCGCTCGGCAACGCCTGCCCCTACTGCGTGGGGGTGCACGGCGCGACCCTGCACGGCCTGCTCGGAGGGCGGGACGTCACCGGCGGCGCCGCCGGGCCGATCACGGAGTGGGCGCGCGCCGGCGGGGTACGGCGGGAGGCCGCCGGGCACGGGACACCGTTCCCGGCCGGGCAGGCCGCGGAGTTCGTGGGAGTCGCGGTCACCTTCCACTACCTGAACCGCATGGTCAACGTGTTCCTGGACGACACCCCCCTGCCGCCGCGCGTGCCCGCCCCGGCGCGCGGCGGCCTCATGCGGGTGCTCGGCCGGTTCATGCGGCAGGCGGCCCGCGGGGACCGGGAGCCCGGCACCTCGCTGGGCCTGCTGCCCGCCGCCCCGCTGCCCGGTGACCTGTCCTGGGCGGCGGATGCGCCGAACATCGCGGGCGCGTTCGCCCGTACGGCCAGGGCCGTCGAGGAGGCGGGCCTGCGCTCGGTGCCCGAGCCCGTCCGCGACCTCGTCGTGACCACCCTGGCCGGTTGGGACGGGGAGCCGGTCGCTCTCGGCCGGTCCTGGGCCGACGACGCCGTGTCCGGGCTGCCGGTCGCCCAGCGTCCAGCGGGGCGGCTGGCCCTGCTGACGGCCCTGGCCTCCTACCAGGTCGGCCGGTCCGTCGTCGACGACTTCCGGGCGGATCGCCCGGACGACGCGGGCCTGATCGAGCTGACCGCGTGGGCGAGCCTGGCGGCGGCGCGGCGGGTGGGCGGCTGGATGGCCCGGCCGTAGCGGAGCGGGAGACCGTGGCGGGGGAGACCGTGATGCGGGAAGCGGCGGTGCGGGAGACCGTGATGCGGGAGGCCTCGGCGTGAGAGGCCGTTCCGTCGTTCACGGGAAATTCTCATGTCAATTCACCGGTCAGTTCCGGCCGTCTCCGCGGCGGCGGGGAGACGCGCGGCGAATACGCGAGAAACGTCGTCGGCCCGGTCCGCATGCGGACCGGGC
>NZ_JBFBCF010000010.1:159902-266170 GCF_040683035.1 Streptosporangium sp. NPDC051022
CCTCCCCCCCAGACCGGGCCGGCCCCCCGCGCCCCGCCCGCCCCCCCCCCCCCGACGTTCCGCCGATATCCAGTGGGAAATGCGAGGAGAAACGTGGCGTGAATTCCGGGATCCCGGGCCGAATCGGCGGGCGGTCGTCCCGGAAAACACGCCACTCGTTCCTCAGGCGTGCGCCGGGGCGCAGCCGCAGCTCATGGCGGCGCGCTCGGACTCGTTCGGGCGGCGGTGCAGGACCATCGCCACCACCATGGGAACGAAGACGATCGCGTTGTAGAACAGGTGCAGCTCGACCCGGGGGACCAGGAGCTGGATGATGCTCGTCGGGACCGGCCTGCCCATCAGGTGATGGCCGGTGAGCGCCTGCAGGAGCAGCAGCAGGTGCTCCAGGTGGTGCCAGACCTGGATGCCGAGCGAGATGTTCCACCAGGTCCGGGCACGTCCGGTGAAGCCCTTCCTGAGCGTGATCAGCCCGACGAGCATGAGCAGCGCGTAGCCGTAGTGCATCCACTCCGACGTCACCAGCCAGGGGAAGGGCAGCCCCAGCACGCCGCGCGCCTGGGGGATCGGCCAGCCGAGGACGTATATCTGGACGGCCTGCGCCACGTGCTCGGTCCAGTGGGCCAGCACGATGAAGAGGAAGACGTTCAACCAGGTTCTGTGCTGCGGGCCGTTGATGACCGTCATTCTTCCCGGAAAGCGACCTGCCGAAGCCGCTTCAGACACCATGCGGAAACCTCTGCTCTCTTATCGGATCGCATCGTCGAACGCCGGCGAAGGACATATCCGTCGCATCATCGTCAACCGTAACGGCCGGAATCCGTTCTTTCTTCTCCTGGATTGCCGAACTCACCTCACGCCGGACGATAACCCCGGCCCGTTGAAAGCACAATGGGAGAAGACAATACGATCTCCGCCCGTGCACGCTTGCTGTGAAGCGCCTAGTGATTCCGCCCATGAGCGAGGTTTTCTGATGCTGGTGAGCGTGACAGGCGGTACCGGATTCGTCGGCTCCCACTCGGTCGCCGCGTTCGTGAGGGCGGGACACCGGGTCCGCCTGCTCGTGCGCGAACCGTCCGGGGTGGACCGCGCCCTGGCCCCCTTCGGCCTCGGGCGGGACGCGGTCGAGATCGTCGTGGGCGACGTCGTCGACGACGGGGCCGTCGGCCGTGCCGTACGGGGGGCGGACGCGGTGCTGCACGCGGCGTCGGTGTACTCCTTCGACAGCAGGCGCCACGCGAGCATGCGGCGGACCAACGAGCGGGGCACCGAGGTCGTGCTGGAGGCCGCGCGCAAGGCGGGCACCGGCCCGATCATCCACGTCTCCAGCGTCGCGGCGCTGTTCCCCGCGCGGGGACGGGTCGTCCGGGAGGACACGCCCGTCGGCAGGCCCCGCGAGACGTATATGGCGACCAAGGCCGCGGCCGAGGCGGTCGCCCGCAGGCACCAGGCCGAGGGGGCGCCGGTGGTGATCACCTACCCGCCCGCCCTGCTCGGCCCGCACGACCCCGGGCTCGGCGACCAGACCGCCCGCGTCCGCAACGTCCTGCGCGGACTGATGCCCCTGTGGCCGCTCGGCGGGCTGCCACTCGGCGACGTACGGGACACCGCGACGCTCCACGCCGGACTGCTCACCTCACCGGGGAACGACCTCAACCGCTACTTCGGACCGGGCCACTACCTGACCACCCGGCAGTACGTCCGGGTGCTGCGGGAGGTCACGGGCCGTCGGCTGCCGACGGTCTTCCTGCCCGCCCGCGCGATGGTCCCGGTCGGCCTGCTGGCCGGTCTCGCGCAGCGCGCGTGGCCGTGGCACATTCCGGCCGAGTACGGCGCCCTCTACATCTGCGCCTGCGCCACGCGTATCGACGAGAACGCCGACATGCACGGAATCGTCCCGCGTCCCGTCGTGGAGACGGTCGGCGACACCGTGCGCTGGCTGCGCGAGCGGGGGCACCTGTCCGCGCGGCAGGCGGGGACCGCCGGCGAGGACCTGTCGCCGGTGACGGCGCCATGACCGCAGACGCCACCACGACGGGAGAGGCCATCATGAGCCAGCGGACCGAACGGCGGGCACCCGCCCCGGACGCCCCCGGGCAGCACGGGCAGCACGGGGAGCTCGGGGAGCGGGAGGAGCGGCAGGAGGGGCAGGAGGGGAACGCCGGTGACGGCCACGCGGGCCGGGCGAACGGGCACGGCCCGCGAAAACCGCCCCCCGTTCCCGCGCGTTCGATGAGTCTTCTCCGCGAGCGGCACGAGGGGCTGCGCGGCCGGATCGCCGAGGGTTCCCGCGGCGCGGCCGACCGGCAACGGGCGCTCGGCAAGCGTACGGCGCGCGAACGCCTGGAGCTCCTGCTGGACGAGGGGTCGTTCACCGAGATCGACATGTACCGCCGTCACCAGGCCCACGGCCTGAAGATCGGCGAGCAGCGCCCGCACACCGACGGGGTGGTCACGGGCTCCGGCACGATCGACGGCCGCCGGGTGTTCGTCTACGCGCAGGACTTCACGATCTTCGGCGGGTCGCTCGGCCAGGCGCACGCCTCGAAGATCCACAAGGTGATGGATCTGGCGATCGCCACCGGCGCCCCCCTCATCGGGCTCAACGACAGCGGGGGCGCCCGGATCCAGGAGGGCGTGATGGCCCTGGACGGATACGGCGGGATCTTCCGGCGCAACGTCCAGGCCTCCGGGGTGATCCCCCAGATCAGCGTCATCCTGGGTCCCTGCGCCGGGGGAGCGGCCTACTCCCCGGCCCTGGCCGACTTCACCTTCATGGTCCGCGACACCGCGAAGATGTATCTGACCGGGCCGGACGTCGTGGAGGCGGTCAGCGGCCGGCGGTACACCCACGACGAGCTCGGCGGGGCCGACGTCCACGGCCGGTGCTCCGGGGTGGCGACCTTCGTGCACGACGACGAGGAGAGCGCCCTGGAGGACGTCCGCTATCTCGTCTCGCTGCTTCCCGGCAACAACCTGGAGCCGCCGCCCGGCGGCCCCTCGCGTCAGGCGGCCACCGATCACCGGCCCGGGTTCGCCGAGATCGTGCCGGTCGACCCGTACAGGCCGTACGACATGCGGGCGGTCGTCGAGGAGCTGGTCGACGACGGGGAGTTCCTCGAGGTGCAGGAGGACTGGGCGGCGAACGTCGTCTGCGTGCTGGCCCGCGTCGACGGCGAGGTGGTCGGCGTGGTCGGCAACCAGCCCATGGTCCTGGCCGGGGTGCTGGACGCCGCCGCCGCCCAGAAGGCGGCACGGTTCGTGCGGTTCTGCGACGCCTTCGGCATCCCGCTGGTGACGCTGGTCGACGTGCCGGGCTTCCTGCCCGGCCGGGACCAGGAGCACGCGGGCATCATCCGGCACGGCGCCAAGCTGCTGTACGCCTACTGTGAGGCGACCGTGCCCCGCATCCAGGTCATCCTGCGCAAGGCGTACGGCGGCGCGTACATCGTGATGGACTCCCGCTCCATCGGCAGCGACCTCTCACTCGCCTGGCCGACGAACGAGATCGCGGTGATGGGCGCCGAGGGGGCGGTGAACGTCATCTTCCGCAAGGAGCTGGCCGCCGCGGCCGACCCGGAGACGCTCCGCGCCGAGCTCGTCGCCGAGTACTCCGAGCAGCTCATGCATCCGCACTACGCCGCCGAGCGGGGCCTGGTCGACGACGTGATCGACCCGGCGCAGACGCGGGCCGCGGTGGCGCGCGGGCTGGCCATGCTGCGTAACAAGCGTCAGACGCCGCCGCAGCGTAAGCACGGGAACATACCGCTGTAGGCGGGGCGCGCCCGTCGGCGCGTGACCGCGCCGGCATGGGCCGGCATGGGCCGTCGTGGGCCGTCGTGGTCACCCGGCCGTCTCCGGCCCCTCTCCCACGGTCTCGACCTCCTCGCGCATCCGGTCCCTGGACAGCGCCACCGACCTGGCGGCGGTGTCCAGGGCGTCACCGGAGCTGACCATCAGCCCGATGAGCTGGGCCTCGAAGCAGCGGTCGGCGTCGTAGGGCTCGATCAGGTAGTCGCCCAGCTCCAGGGCGACCAGCCCGTGGATCGCGCTCCACATCTGGTGGGCGACGAGCTCGGCGTCCTCGGCGCGGAACCGGCCCGCCTCGAAGCACCGCGTCGCGCACTTGACCACGTTGCCCAGGGTGTATCGCCCGTGCTGGCGGTCCTCCTCCGTCAGGGAGAACCCGGCCAGTGAGGATCCGCCGAACATCACCGCGTACAGGTGCGGGTTGGCGAGCGCGTTGTAGCGGTAGGCCCTGCCCAGCAGGGCCATGTCGGCCACCGGGTCGTCGGTCTGCCGCACGCAGGTCAGGTGCCGCTGCAGGCGCGCGAACCCCTCGTGCACCATCTCGCGCACCAGTCCGCTCATTCCCCCGAAGTGGGTGTAGACCGCCATCGTCGAGCTGTCGGCCTCGGTGGCCAGCCGCCGTGTGGACAGGGCCTGGGGGCCTTCCTCGGCGAGCAGGCGGGCGGCGATGTCGACCAGCGCCGGCCGTGTCTTCGGATCGGCCCTACGGGGACTCATCTTGACAGTATTACATAACAGCGATATGTTTTAAGCACAACACTGTTATGTTATTTGCTGACCTCGTCCCGAGGAGGCGCCGTATGGCCGCCCCAGCTCGCGTGTCCGCCCCGGCGACGGAAACGGCCGCCCCGGTGGGGGAGTGCCCGTCGTCGGAGGAACGGCTGTCCGTCGAGGGCGTGCTCCCGGCCGGCCTGGACGGGTGTTTCCTGCAGGCCTTCCCGCACCCGGCCGGCGCGGGCCGGTCCGGCCGCGGATCCGTCCTGTCGGGCATCCGGCTGGGGAAGGGGGGCGCCGCCCGCTACCGCGCCGGGACGAGGGCGCCGGGCCTCACCCCGCTCACCCCGCTCACCCCGCTCACCCCGCTCACCCCGCTCGGACCGCTCGGTCCGGTGCCGGAGCCGGCCTCCCCGGTACGGCCCGCCGGAGCCGCGACGCCGGAACTTCCCGGTCACGTCACGATGGCCCGGCCGGTCCGCGACCCGTCGACGGGCGGGTGGCACACGATCGCCGCCTACCCCGGCCTGGGATACGCCGAGCACCTGGCCGCCGGGCCGGACGGCGTCGTCTCGCACGCCCAGCCGTTCGCCCTGGACGGCGCGCCGCTCATGCACGCGGTCGCGCTCACCGGGCACCACGTCGTCGTCTTCGACCTGCCCGTGGTCTACCGCCACGCGGCCGCCCTGGTCGGTGCGCGCCCTCCCTACGCCTGGCAGCCGGGCAGGCCCGCGCGCGTCGGCCTGCTGCCCCGCGAGGGCGCGGCCGAGCCGCGCTGGTTCCCCGTCGATCCCTGCTACGTCTTCCAGGCGGTCAACGCCTACGAGGAGGGGGACCGCGTCGTCCTGGACGCGGTGTGGCACTCCAGGGCCTTCGACAGGGCCTTCGACGGGGCCTTCGACACCGGGCCCGTCACCGCCTTCGTCCCCCCGCCCGGCGGCGCGCCCGCCGCCGCCGCGGAGCCGCCGCACCTGCGGCGCTGGACGTTCGAGCCGGCCACCGGCGCCGTGCGCGAGCGGCCGCTGCTCCTCGCGCGGGAGACGGCCCTGATCGACGAGCGGGCGGGCGGCCGTGAGCACCGCCACGTGTTCGGCTCCCGCGAGGACGCCACCGGAACCGTGCTCGTCCACGACGACCTCCTGACCGGCGGGGGCCAGGAGTACGGGCTCGGCGCGGGCTGGCGCGCCGGGCGGCCGGTCTTCGTGCCGCGGCCGGTTCCCGGGGCGCCCGACGGCCGTCACGGCGCCGAGGGCGACGGCTGGATCGTCGTCTTCACGCACGACGCCGCCCACCGGTGCGGCGCGCTGCTGGTGTTCGACGCGCTGGACCTGGCCGGCGGGCCGTACGCCACCGTCCACGTCCCGGACAGCCCGCCCCCGTCATCCCGCACCGCCTGGCTGCCCGCCGGGGAGGACACGGGGCCGTTCGCACGGCTGCCGTGAGCCGGGCCGCCCCGCGGAGGACGCGGGAGGGCGCGCGCCGCCCGTGGGCCGGGCCTCGACACGGAACGCCGCCCCGATCCGGTGGATCGGGGCGGCGTCCGGTTTTCGCGGGGGCCGGTGTTCCGGACCGGTCAGGCCGCCAGGGCGGGGCTGTTCTGGTAGGAGGCGAGATACCACTGCCCGTCCTGCTTGACCACGGCCCAGGAGGCCCGGATGGCGCGCTCGTCGGCGACCTCGGTCTCACCGGGCGCCAGCACACCGCCCTGGGTGATCACCACCCCGGCCTCGCCGTTGAGGAACCTGACGTCGATGGGCCGCCCGGTCACCTGGGTGCCCTTGAACCGGCCCTCGAACGCCGACGCCATGAACGCGCGGATCTCCTCACGGCCCTTGCAGTAGAGGCCGGGCAGGATCATGGTCCCGTCCTCGGTGAAGATCTGGGCGAACGCGTCGGCGTCGTGGTCGGCCCAGGCGGCGATGACACGCTGGGGCAGGGCCGCCACGGCGGCCTTGTCGGCGTCGGAGAGGGGCGCCGCGGTCGATGAGGGGCTATTGACGGTCATGCTCTCTTCCTTTCTCTGGAGACGATCGGGGAGGGACTCACGCCGCCCCGCCGGACGCGCCGGGCGCCGCCGGCCGGGGTGCGCACGGCGCGCCCGTACGGCCACCGCCCGGGGCGGCCGCCGTCCAGGTCACGCCGTCGGACTCCTCGGCGTCCCCGGCGTCCTCCGCCGGGGAGGTCTCCTTCAGTGGAACCGCTGCCTGTCCGGATGCGCGGCCGACACGTCGCTCCTGCGTCGGAGCACCGGCGATCAACACCATTTCCTCCCGGGGAATGCCGAACGGGGACCGAGGGCCGTGATCCGCCGTCCTGTGCGCGCGGTCACGGAGAAACACGAGGCCGGCGGGCCGTACCAGATGACACGTGGACGCCCGCCCCTTCGACCGTCGCACCCGCGGCGCCTCCCGGGCATCTTTCGGATTGCGCAGTGGACGCCGGGACGGGGACGGGAGACGGGAACGAGGGGAGGGAGAACCCGCCGGGAGAGGTGAGGCCGGCCCCACCACGGGGAGGGGTGCGCCCGGCAGTGCGGCCGGAACGGCCCGCGGGAGAGCATCGAGCGTGTTCCGGCCGGTTCGGCCGCCTCGGCCGCCTCCCCGGAGGCCGAGCGCTTCCCGTGCTCAGGAGGTTGCGATGCCCAGGCTCCCCGATCCGCGGCGCCCGGTGGGCCGCCCGCACCGGCCGCTGATGGTGATGGTCACCCTGATGCTGGTCCTGGCGGTCGTTTCGGCCGCGGGGCTGGCACTCGACCACCGGGTGCTGCTCGGCGCCCCGGTCTGGATGAAGCCGCTGAAGTTCGCCGTGTCGTTCGCCGTCTACGGCCTCACCCTCGCCTGGATGCTGTCACTGCCGCACCGGGGGCACCGGTGGACGTCGCGGATCGCGACGGTCTTCGCCGTCACCTCCGTCATCGACGTCGGCATCATCGCCCTGCAGGCCGCGCGGGGCACGCTCAGCCACTTCAACCTGGCCGACGACCCGCGGGAGCAGTTCATCCAGGCGGTCTTCGCGCTCGGCGTTCCGGGCATCATGCTGGCCAACCTGCTGCTCGCGCTGATCCTGGCCTTCCAGCGCATCGGCGACAGGGCGACCGGCCGGGCGATCCGCACCGGGATCTGGCTGGCGGTCACCGGCATGGCGCTGGGCTATCTCATGCCGTTGCAGCACAAGACCCAGGTGGCACACACCGTCGACGGCCGTCCGGTGCCGATGATGGGCGGCCACAGCGTGGGCGTGCCCGACGGCGGCCCCGGACTGCCGGTCGTCGGATGGAGCACCACCGGGGGCGACCTGCGGATCGCGCACTTCGTCGGCCTGCACGGACTGCAGGTGACGCTGATCCTGGCGCTGGTGCTCACCGTGCTCGCGGCCCGGGTACCGGTGCTGCGCGACGAGCGGACCCGTGCGGCGCTGGTCGGGGTGGCCGCGGCGGGTCACGCGGGCCTGCTGGCGCTGCTGACCTGGCAGGCGCTGCGCGGCCAGCCCCTGCTCCGCCCCGACGGCCTGACGCTCGCCGCCCTGGTGCTCCTGGTGGCGGCGACCGCCTGGGGCGTCAGGACGGTTGTGGCCGCCGGGCGCCGACGGGCGGCGGGGCCTCCGGCCCACGGCGGCCCGACGCCCGGCGCGCTCTCCCGGCCTTCCCGGCCCATGGTTCTGGGGCGGCGCTGACCAACGCAGCAAGGCACCGAACATGACATTTCGTCATCTGAGATGTAGATGTGACTTGTCAGCTTCCCCGTGTGATCCTCATGCTCAAGTGACCAGTGATCCACGCACTTGAGCGAAAGGGGTACCGGTGGGACGGGTGTTGGTCGTCGAAGACGACGACAGGATCGCGAAGCTCATCGCCCGTGTCCTGCGGGACGACGGTCACACCGTGGACACGGCGGCCACCGGGAACGAGGGGCTGGGCGCGGCGCTAGCCCAGGACTTCGACCTGGTGGTGCTGGATCTGATGCTTCCCGGGCTCGGTGGAGACCTGGTGCTCGAACACCTCGTGGAGGCCCGCCCGGACCAGCGCGTGCTCGTCCTGTCGGCCCTGTCGGACGTCGGCGTCCGGGTCGCCTGCCTGGAGGCGGGCGCTGCGGACTTCCTCGGCAAGCCGTTCGCGGTCGCCGAACTCGTCGCCCGGGTCCACACCCGGATGCGCGGGCAGGCGCCCGGCGCGGCCAAGCGGTGGCTCGAAGCCGGTCCGGTCCGGCTCGACCTGCGTCTCCGCAGGGCCGTGGTGGCCGGGCGACAGGTGGAGCTGCCCTTTCGCGAGTTCCTGCTGCTGCAGCACCTCATGCGCAGGGCGGGGCAGGTGTGCAGCCGCGCCGAGCTGCTCGCCGACGTGTGGGGGATGACCTTCGACCCCCGAAGCAACGTCGTCGACGTGTGCGTACGGAGACTGCGCAGCAAACTCGACGGCCCCTACCGGTTGGAAACGGTGCGCCATGTCGGTTACCGGTTCGTCGCGGACTAGCCGCCTGCTGATCGGGGTCTGGGCGGTGGGCGCGGTGATCTGCGTCGCGCTGATGTACCTCCTGCCGGGCGGTGAGACGATCCCGTTCCACCTGGTGTGGATCGGCCTGTCGCTCATCTACGGCTTCACCGTCTGGCGCCCCGGCGCCATGCTCATGACGCTGGCGGCGGTCTCGCTGAGCAGCGGCTACGTGTTCTTCCACCACGCGGAGCTGGGGGAGATCGGCTGGGAGGAGGCCACCGAGGTCCCGCTGATGTCGATGCTCTTCGGGGCCATGGTCTGGCACGTGTACCGCAGGCAGCAGGCGCTCGCCCAGGTCGCGAGACTGGCCGCCGCCGAGCGGCGCGGGGCGGAGCAGCGGCAGCTGTTCGTCAGGTTCGCCTCCCACGAGCTCCGCACGCCGATAACCGTCGCCCGGGGCTACGTGGAGATGGTCGGTGGCACCGTCGGCCCCGCGGGCAGGGAGGACCTGGCCATCGTCATCGAGGAACTCGACAAGCTGGCCAGGATCAGCCAGCGGCTGATCACGCTGATGCAGGTGGACGACCCCTACGAGCGCCAGATCAGGGATCTGGACGCCGAGCTGGTCAGGATCGTGCGGCGCTGGGAGCCGACCGCGCCCCGCGCGTGGACGGTGCGCTCGGCCGTCGGCCCGGTACCGGTGAACGCCGAACGCCTCGAGAGCGCGCTCGACTGCCTGCTGGAGAACGCGGTCAAGTTCACCGGCCCCGGCGACCGGATCGAGGTGACCGGGAGCACCAGGCCGGGCGCCTGGGTGATCGAGGTGGCCGACTCCGGCGTTGGTGTCACCGGCGAGCAGGCCGAGGCCCTCACCTCCGGCTCCATGCGGCTCACCCGCACCACGACCGGCAGCGGCCTCGGCCTGGCCATCGCGCGCGCCGTCGTCGAGGCATGGGGCGGCGGGCTCACGGTGACCGGCGCGCCGGGCGCCGGCACCACGGTCTCGCTGTGGATCCCCGAGACGTCCGTGGACGCGACGGGCGGCCTGCCGCTCTCGGTGACGCGGATGACGACCTGAGGTCCGGCGGCACCACGGCTCCACCTGCTCCGACGCCGCCCCCGCCCGGTGGGCGAGATGACATGAGGATGACAAGTCCGTCATGACTCGTGGTCATCTCCCGTGAGGGTGACCCATGATCCGGGCATGCGTCGTCGTAGATCCAGGTTCATCCCGTGGGCGGTCGTGGTCACCCTCGTGACCGCCATGCTCTCTTCACCGGCCCTGGCGCCCCCGGCGGCCGCGCAGGACAGCTCGATCACCGTCCAGGCCCGCGACCTGGCCACCGGTGATCCGCTGTCGACGTTCCAGTATCTCGTCAACGTCGACAACACGCGCGTGCCCAACGATCCGGACCCCGCCCTGCGCACCGGGGTCGCGGCCACCGAGAGCAACAGCCCCATCGTCGCCGAGGGCGACCAGAGCAGGGCCACGCTCGACCTGCCCGCCGGGCGGTACCTCATCTCGGTGCGCTCGGCCGACCACAAGATGTGGGGCAGGCACATCACGCTGCCCAGGGACGCGGGCACGGTGCCGATCGCCCTGTCCGAGGCGAGCGAGGCCCACCCGCTGCCGCTCGGCAAGATCCGCGTGTTCGTCTTCAACGACAACCAGTGGGCCAACGGCGCCCCCGACACCGGGGAGGCGGGACTGGCCGGCTTCCAGGTCACGCTGAAGGAGCAGACCGGCTCCCAGGTCGCCGTCGACTACCACAACCGGCCGCTGTGCAAGGGCGACTGCCGTACGGCCTCCGACGGGTTCGTCCAGATCGACGACATGGGGCCGGCGACCTACTTCATCAACGTGGTGCCACCGGACAGCTGCGGCGCGGACGGATCCGGCAGGTGGACGCAGACCACCACCATCGACGGTGGCGTCTCCCTGCAGGCCGGCGTGGAGGAGGGCAGCGACGGCACCGGGGCCCCGGGCGAGTCGCTGTGGGAGCCGCCGAACCGCCGCACCGGCTACTGGTTCGGCTTCGTGTGCACCGCCACCGACTTCGCCACCCCCGGCACCGGCGCGATCAAGGGCACGGCCAAGAACTGGAAGGCGTGGCCGCCTTTCGAGGTGCTGAAGACCGCCGAGCCGGTCGAGAACCCCTACGTGGCCCTGACCAGCAGCGCCAACGACACCACGCTCTACGTCGGCCAGGGCGACGGCGAGGGGAACTTCACCATCCCGAAGGTGCCCGCGGGCTCCTACATCCTGTCGATCTGGGACGAGCAGCTGAGCTACATCATCCGCTTCCTGCCCGTCGAGGTGACCGCGGGACAGCACGTCGACCTCGGTGACGTGGGGGTCTCCCGCTGGTTCGGCTGGCTGTCGGGCCACGTCTACCAGGACACCGGCGTGGCGGCCGACGGGACGGCCCTTCCCGCGGGCAGCAAGGGCAACGGCGTCCGCGACTGCGCCGACACCGCCGACGAGGCCACCTGCGAACCGGCGATCCCCAACACCGACGTCGACCAGCGCTGGCGGGACGGCTCCATCAAGGACTCCACGTTCACCGACGCGCAGGGCCGCTACGAGTACACCAACGCCGAGGGCGGCCCGCTCGGCAAGTGGTTCATCGGCGAGGTGGGCTTCGCCCGCTTCGGCACCACGGGCGCCGCGGTCCACAGCGAGTACGACCCGGCGCGGGTCGCGCACGTGCCGACCGACGAGGGCGGCGGGTTGCTCACCAACCAGCTCGTCATCGAGGGACACCGCAGCGAGGTCGACTGGGGCAAGTACCCGTACGGCAACAAGCCAGGACAGATCATCGGCATCACCTACTTCGCCACGACCCGCAACGAGTTCGACGCCCGCATGCAGGCCCACGAGGCCTACGAGCCCGGCATCCCCGGCGTGACGGTGCGGCTGGAGGGGCCCGGGCCCGACAACCAGCCGGGCACGGCCGACGACGTCGTGCTCAACGAGTACGTCACCGACCACTGGAAGGCCTCGACCGGCTGCGACGTCCTCGACGACAAGGGCGACGACATCAGCGGCCGGCTCAACCCGCTGATCGGCCCCAAGTGCGTCGAGGTGCCGGCCACCGGCAACGAGACCAGAGACGCGGCCTTCGACGGCGGCTACGCCTTCGCGGATTACTGCCCGGCGACGACGGGAGGCTTCGGCCACTTCGACGACGAGGGGGAGACCGTCTGCGGCGACGGCAGCGCGCCGGTCCCGCTGGTCGCGGGCACCTACATCACCCACGCGGTGATGCCGGCGGACTCGCACGACTCCCGGCCGTGCAACCCCACCGGCCAGAAGTATGTCAGCGGGCCCGGCGGGAACGGCTGCCTGTACCGGCCGGTCCGCGAGGAGGACGTCAACGTCGACCTCGGAAACCGCTTCACCCCCGCCATCCCGCCGCCCCCGTGCACCGGGGACCAGCACGTCATCGACCAGTCCACGCTGACCCCGCGCAGCCCGTACCACGGGGTGGACCCCAGCCCCTCCCGGCCGCTGTGCGACAAACGCCTGGTCGTGCTGCAGAACAACCAGAACGCCAACGCCGACTTCTACCTGATGCCCAACTTCAAGAACGGCCCCGACGTGGCCGAGCCGGGCCGCATCGTCGGTCTCGTCTCCGACGACATCTACTTCGACCGCGACCCCAAGTCCATCTGGTACGGCGAGCCCCGCGCGATCGGCAACATCCCCATCGGCATCCGCGACTACAACTGGCGCCTGATCAGCACGGTGAGCACCAGCGAGAACGGCGGCTACGAGGCGCTGCTGCCGTCGACCGAGACCTACAACTGCCCGATCCCGCAGGGCACCTGCCCGGGCATGTACGTCGTGGTCGTCAACGACCCCGGTGACAAGGCCCACCCGAACCCCAACTTCAACCCCAACTACCTGACCGCGTCCTTCGCCTGGGACGTGTGGCCCGGCCAGACCGACCAGCTCGACACCCCGCTGGACCCGATCTCCGGCACGGCGTGCGAGCTTCCGGTGAACACCCCCGAGGTGCTCGAGGTCTCCAAGCCGTACACCACGGCGGGCGACGCGGCGGCCGACCGCCGGATCACCGTCCAGGGAGACTTCTTCGGGACCGCGGCGGGCAGCGTGGTGCTGGGCGACCCGGCCGTCCCGCAGAGCCGCACCCTGACCGTCGCCAACGGCGGAATCGTCAGCTGGGGCGACCGCCAGATCGTGATCAGCGTTCCACCGGTCGGCCCCACTCCCGCGCAGATACGGCCGGGTCCGAAGCAGCTGTCGGTCCGCACCGCGGCGGGCGTCTCCTCGATCAACGGGCTCACCTTCCACGTGCGCGGCAACGCGGGCGGGGTGAACTACCAGCCCCCGGTCGTCGGCGTGGCCCCGCCCACCGTCGCCGGGGCGATCCAGAGCGCGGTCAACGCCGCGGCCCCGGGCAGCCTGCTGGTGCTCAAGCCCGGCGTCTACCACGAGAACGTGCTCATGTGGAAGCCGCTCCTGCTGCAGGGACTCGGCCCCGGCGGTCTCGTCGGCGCCCGAGAACTGCTGGAACGCGCCCCGGAGGACCCGCGGGCCAACATCCAGGGCACCGTCGTCGACGGACGGTTCTTCCACGACAACAAACCGACCTGGACGGCGGCGCTGACGGCCGCCGGAACGCTGGCCGGGGTCGACGCCGACCACCCCGTCCTCGAAGGGGCGGGCATCACGGTCGCGGCCAAGACCACCACGGCCTTCCCCGCGGGCCTGACGGCGGCCCGCATCGACGGCCTCGGCATCACCACGGGCCAGGGCCAGGGGGCCGGCGGCGTCCAGCTCCAGGCCTACGCGGCCAACCTGCAGATCACCAACGACATCTTCGAGAGCGACGGCGGCCTGTTCGCGGGCGGCATCGGCCTCGGCCAGCCGCACACCGACAGCCACAACACCGGCGTGAAGATCCTCAACGACAGGGTCCTCGGCAGCGGCGGCCTCGCCCGCTCCGGCGGCATCGGGATCTTCCGCGGCTCCGACGACTACGAAGTGGCCCGGAGCATCGTCTGCGGGAACTTCGGGGTCGAGTACGGCGCCGGCATCTCCCACTGGGGCCTGTCACCCGGCGGCTCCATCCACGACAACCAGGTCTACTACAACGACTCGGTGGACTCCGGGGCCGGGATCAGCGTCGCCCAGGAGATCCCGCGCCCGCTGCCCGACGGCACCACCCCGCTCGGCGACGGCTCGGGCGCCGTGGACATCGACCGCAACCTGATCCAGAGCAACTACTCGGGCGACGACGGCGGCGGGCTCTTCATCGAGAACGCCCACACCGCCCGCGTCAACGTCCGCAACAACATGATCGTGGACAACGGCGCGGCCGACCTCGGCGGCGGGATCATGATGGACGACTCCGCGAACGTGGCGATCGTCAACAACACCGTGGCCAACAACGTCTCGACCGCCTCGTGCGAGACGTGCGACGACACCCCGCACTCGGCGGGCCTGGCGGCCGAGGCCAACGACCCGCTCTTCCAGAAGACCCTGCCCCCGGGATCGCCCACCTTCGCCAACCCGGTGGCGCTGTTCGACAACATCTTCTGGCAGAACCAGGCCTTCACCCTCAGCCACCCGGGACCGGGCGCGACGCTCGTCTCGCACGGCGCCATCGACCTGGAGGTGCACGGCACCGCGAGCGGCACCGACACCTTCACCCCGCGCTACTCGTCGCTGACGGCCAGCACGATCCGCGGCTCCGACGGGACCGACCATCCGCTCCCGGCGGGCCAGGGCAACGTCTTCGGGCAGAACCCGCAGTTCGTCCAGCCGTTCACCCTGCAACTGGCGGTCGCCGGATCGCGGCTCGACCCGCAGATGGCCTCCGTCACGATCACCGGGCAGGATCCGCCCGTCGGGCTCACCGGCGACTACCACCTGGCGGCGACCTCACCCGCGATCAACAAGGGGGCGCCGTACTCCACCTACCCGGCGCCGCGGACCCCCGCCGCCGTCGGCGCGCCGGCGACCGACTACGACGGCCAGCCCCGGCCCAGGGGAACGGGCCCCACCCCATTCGATCTCGGCGCGGACGAGGTGCGATGAACATGAGACGCAGAGACCTCCTCAAGGCGGGAGCCCTGGCCGCCGGGCTGGCCGTCGGCGGGCGGGCGCTGGAGGGCACCGCAGAGGGCACAACGGGGGGCACAGCGGAGGGCACGGCGCGAGCCGTGCCCGGCCCCGCCGCCCGGATCTCCCTGGCGGGCACCGACGGATACATCGCGATCCCCGGCAGGGCGCCGGTGTACATCTTCGGCTTCCTCGCGGTCCCGCCGACGATGTCCGTCGCCGACCTGACCGCGACCTACAAGGGCAAGGCGCAGCACGTCGCGCCGGTCCTGGACTTCAAGCAGGACCAGGACGCCTACATCACGCTGACCAACCTCGGGCTGGTCGGCAGGCCCGACCTCGTCGACTCCCACACCATCCACTGGCACGGCTTCCGCACCCCGGCGACCGTGTTCGACGGCGTGCCCGAGGTGTCGGTCTCGGTCCCGATCGAGCGGCAGTTCACCTACTTCTACCGGCCGCACGACCCGGGCACGTACATGTACCACTGCCACTTCGAGGACGTCGAGCACGTGCAGATGGGCATGACGGGCATCGTGTTCGTCCGGCCCGCCCAGGACGGCGGCACGGCCCTCGACCCGCTGCACCGGACCACGACCTACGCCTACAACGACGGGGACGGCTCCACGGCCTACGACCGGCACTTCGCGATCCTGCTCAACGAGATCGAGGAGCGCGAGCACGACGCGGACGAGCAGATCCAGGAGTTCATCTTCACCGACTACGACCCGCAGTACTACACGCTGAACGGCCGGGTCTACCCGCAGACCGTCCTGCCCAACGGCCATCCGTCGCTGCCCGGCCAGCCGGTCTCCTCCCTCGTCCAGGTGAACCCGGGGGACCGGGCCCTGCTCAGGCTGGCCAACCTGGGATACGAGCAGCACGCGATGCAGCTGCCCGGCATCCCGATGAAGGTGGTCGGCGAGGACGCCACCCTGCGCCGCTCCCCGTCGGGGGCCGACACCTCCTACACGACCAACACCCTCTACATCGGCCCCGGAGAGGCACGGGACGTGCTGTTCACCGCACCGCCCTTCAACCCGTCGGCGCGGGTGTCCACCGACGCCCGCGGCTCCTACAACACCTACCTGTTCAAGAATCGGGACTTCCGGCGGCTGTCGAACCACGGCGCCCCCGGCCTCGGCGGCATGGCGACCGAGGTCCGGGTCTACCAGGGGTCGCCGCTGCCGGCCCAGACCGTGGTGGGGGAGACGTATGCGTAAGCCGATCGCGCTGGCCGGTGCGGTGGTCATGGTGCTGGCATCGCTGACCGTGCCCGGGGCGCAGGCACAGGCACAGGCGGCGGCGCCGAAACAGGGCCTCGTCTGCACCGACGGCCCCTCGTTCGACCTGACCGCCAGGAGCGGATACGCCGAGACCCCCGACGGCAACAGCGTCTTCATGTGGAGCTACGCCCCTGCCCAGGGCCGCTTCCAGAGCCCCGGCCCCGTGCTGTGCGTCGAGCAGGGCGACGAGGTCACGGTGCGCCTGCACAACGACCTCGCCGAACCGGTCTCGATCGTCTTCCCCGGCCAGCTCGGCGTCGGCGGGACCGGAACCCAGGGACTCCTGGCCAAGGAGGCCCCCGCCGGGGGCGACGCGACCTACACCTTCACCGCGGGCAAGCCCGGCACCTACGTCTACGAGAGCGGCAGCGACCCGTCCAAGCAGGTCGAGATGGGCCTGTACGGCGCGCTCGTCGTGCGCCCCGCCGGGCACCCCGACTACGCCTACGACGCGGCCACCAGGTTCGACCCGAAACGGGAGTACCTGATGCTGCTCAGCGACATCGACCCCGACCTGCACCACGCGGTCGAGACGGGCGGCACCTACGACTTCACCAAGCTGCGCAACCGCTACTTCGCCATCAACGGCAGGCAGTTCCCCGACACGCTCCAGAACAACGGGGTCTCGTGGCTGCCCGCCCAGCCGTACGGCGCGCTGGTCCGCGTCAAACCGTACGACGCGACGAGCAACCCGCTGCCCGCGCTGATCCGGATGGCGAACGTCGGCGCGCTCAACCACCCCTTCCACCCCCACGGCAACCACGTGCGGCAGATCGCCCAGGACGGCAGGCCCCTGCGCACGCCGGACGGCGGCGACGCCACCGGCGAGCACTTCGGCGAGACCGTCGCCTCGGGCCAGACCCAGGACTTCCTGTTCACCTGGAAGGACCAGGACTCCTGGGACGCCCAGGGCAACCCGCTGCCCGCCTCGGTGGCCTCGCCGGACTACCGCAACCTGACCTTCAAGGACGGCGACACCTGGTCCAGCGGCAGCGCCTACCTGGGCGCCAAGGGCACGCTGCCGGTCGGCACGGCCTCGCAGAACGTCTGCGGCGAGTGGTACTTCCCCTGGCACAGCCACGCCCTGAACGAGTTCACCAACTACGACGCGGGCTTCGGCGGCATGGCGACCCTGTTGCGGGTCGACCCCTCCGGAGGGTGCGCCGCCGCGGCGGCCAGCTCCGTCGTCCTGGCGGGCAGCCTGAGATCGGGCGCCGTCGCCGCGCTGGCGACGGCGGACAGCGCCTACTACCAGGTCGACTCGGCCTCCGGCGGGACACCCACGGCCGACTGGTACGGCGGCTTCGCCGGCGTGCCGACCGGTGCGAGCGGCCTCGGCGTCACCTACACCGGGCGGAACCCGACCGCCGCGCTGCCGACCACCCTGTGGGCCTGGAAGTGGTCCACCGGCACGTGGGTCCAGCTCGGCGCCGCGGCCGACGTCGGCACGTCCGACACCACGGTCACCCGGACCCTGCCCGCGCCGCAGTCCGACTTCCTGGGCACGGGCGCCAACCAGGGCAAGGTGCGCGTGCGCGTGCTGACCACCGGCACGACGACCGGCTTCACCACCCAGGGCAACCTGCTCAAACTGACCTACGACGCACCGTGAGGGCCCAGATGCGCAGAACTCTCGTGCTCGTCCTGATCGCCGCGTGCCTCGTCCTGCCCGGCCGGTCCGCGGCGGCGGCAGGTGTGACGATCGACCTGTGCGTCTCGGCCGGCACGCTGTCGCTGCCCGGCTCCGCCTCCGCGGCCGTCTGGGGTTTCTCCCAGGCCGGCCCCGGGGGCTCGTGCGCCGGCGCGACCCCGTCCCTGCCGGGACCGGTGCTCTCGGTGCACGAGGGCGACGAGGTCTCCCTGGTCGTGCACAACACCCTGACGACACCGGTCTCGCTGGAGATCCCCGGCGTGCCCCTCGACCAGGGAGCGGGCGTCACCGCCGCGGCGGGCGCCGCCGCGACCGCGACCTTCACCGCCTCCGCCCCCGGCACCTACCTCTACCAGGGGACGGAACGGCAGCTGCCGATGGGGCTGTACGGCGCGCTGGTCGTACGGCCCGCCACGGCGGGCCGGGCCTACGCCTCCGCCGCGACCGCCTACGACCGCGAGGCGGTGCTGGTGCTGTCGGCGATCGACCCGGCGTTCAATGCCTCGCCCGCGACCGCCGACCTCCACAGGTACGCGCCGAAGTACTGGCTGATCAACGGGAAGGCCTACCCGGACACCGACCCCGTCCACGGCGGTCCTCCGGGCACCACCGTGCTGCTGCGGTACCTCAACGCCGGGTTCGACAACACCTCGATGCGCCTGCTCGGCCTGTACGAGCGGGTGATCGCCCGGGACGCGCATCCCCTCGGGAACCCGTTCGAGGCCACCTCGGAGACCATCCCGGCGGGCGGTACGGAGGACGCCGTCGTGACCGTCCCGCCCACGGGGAGCAGGTTCGCGCTCTACAACCGTCAACTCCACCTGACCAACGGCGCCTCCTCGCCCGGCGGGATGCTGACCTTCGTCGAGGTGCCATGAGCGGCCGGACCCGCCTGACGGCGCCGGTCGCGCTCGCTCTGGCGGCCGTGCTGGGGCTCGGCGGGACGGCGGCGGCCCTCGTCTGGCGCCTGTCCGCGGCCCCTTCACCCGCCCAGGCCGCCGTACCGCCCGCGACCCCGCCCACCCGGGTCGCCGCCACACCCGCTCAGGCCGTCCCGCCCTCGGCCCAGGACGGCTCCCCGCCCGCACGGACGGCGTCCCCGCCCGCGCGGGCCGCCGCGGGGCCGGCCTTCGACCGCCCGGTGATCCCCGCCGACCGGCTCGCCGACCGGGCCGGGATCCGGCTCGTGCGGGTCTCGGCGAGCGGAGCCGGAGGGCTGCTCGACGTGCGGTACCAGGTCGTCGACCCCGGACGGGCACAGGCCGTGCACCAGGAGAGCACCCCGCCCCTCGTCGTCGACGAGGCCTCGGGACTGGTGATCAGGCAGCTCTACATGGGCCACGCGCACACCGGGGAGCTGAAGCCCGCCGTCACCTACTACCTGGTCTTCGAGAACTCCGGTAACTGGGTGCGGCCGGGAAGCAAGGTCACCGTACTGCTGGGCGACGCGCAGGTTCGGCATGTCACGGTGTCGTGAGGGGTGCGCGGCCGCCCGGGACCGGCGGGCGCGGCCATGGCCCATGTCATGGCCCGCCCGCCGCCCGTCTGCCGCGCGTGCCATGTCGTGGTCCGCGTCATGGCCCGTCCCGTCACGATTCGCCCGCCGCCCGCGTGTGATGTCGTGGCCCGTCCCATCACAATCCACCGACCGCCCACGTGCGGCGCGTGCGGCGTCGTGGTTCGCCCGCGCGGTCCTGGCGGCCCTCGTCGTGCTCTCGTGGGTCGCCCCGGCCGCGGCGCACGGCGTCCTGGTGGGCTCGGACCCGGCGAGCGGGGCGGTCCTGGCGCGGGCCCCGCGCACCGCCACGCTGACGTTCAACGAGGCGCTGGTGCCGAGACTCAGCCACGCGCGGCTCGTGGACCGCTCGGGCCGCGTCCTGGACGGCGTCGCCTCCGCCGCGGCCGGGACCCGGCTCACCCTCGGGCTCCCCGAACTCCCGGCGGGCGCGTACACCATCGCCTGGCGGGTCCTCACCGAGGGCGACGGCCACCGGACCGAGGGCATGGTGGCCTTCGCCGTCGGCTCCGCGTCCGCCGCGCGCGGTTCACCGGCCCCCGCGCTTCCCGCGACGGGCGGTGCCGCGACGCGGGGCTGGGCGCGCCTGTTCCTGCTCGCCGGACTGGCCGCCGTCGTGGCGCTGCTGCGCCGTGTCGTGGTCTCCAGGCCCCGCCTCCCGGGGCTGGTCGTGACCGGTCACGACCCCGTGGCGACCACGGCCGCATGCGCGGGAGTCGCGCTGCTGCTCGGGGCGGCGCTCCTCGCGCGGAGCGTACCGCCGTCCGCGACTCCCGTCATTCCCGTATCGGCCGCGCCGCGGGTGCCGTCCGCCGTCCCGGCGACGGCCACCCGCAGCGCGGCCGTGCGTGACCTGGTCGTGGCGGTCTCCGTCACCCCCAACCGGGCGGGGGTGAACGGTTTCACCGTCACGGCCGCCAGCTCACGCCGTCCCCCGCCCGCGCCGATCGACGCCGTCGTGCTGGAGTCGCCCACCGGCGGCACACCGCTGCGGCAGCTCGAACCAGGCCGTTACGTCGGCACCGGAGAGCTGGGGAGGACGGCCGCCACCCGGCTGACGGTGGTCGTCCTGCGGGGCGGGAAACGGCTGGAGATCCCCATCGCCTGGAGCCTCGGATGAGGCGGGCGGGTGTGGCGGCCGCTCTCGCCCTGGTCATGGCGGCGTGGGCGGGCCCGGCGGGAGCCGTACCGATGGCGGCGGGGGCGGGAGCCGTACCGCGGGGGCCCGCGACCCCGGTGGCGCGGGACCCGGTGAGCGCGGGGCGGGCGGCGGGGGCCGTACGGCCCGAGCCCATGACCCGGGCCATCGTGACGCTCGACGACCAGGTGGACCCGGGCACGATACGGGAGCCCGGCAGAGACAGGCGGAGGGCGGCCCTGGAACGGACGCTGCGGGCGCACGCGAGCGCGAGCCAGCGGGACCTCCTGGAGCGCGTCCGGTCACGGCGGGCCCAGGGACTGGTCTCGGCCGTGCGCCCGCTGTGGATCGTCAACGCGGTGGCCGTGACCGCGACCCCCGCCGTGCTGGCGGAACTGGCCGCCCTGCCCGGCGTCCGCGAGGTCCGCCCCGACCGGACGATCGGCGCGCCCCGGACGGAGGTCTCGGGGGCACCGGCCGAGCCCAACCTCGCGCTCGTCAACGCCCCCGCCCTGTGGAGCCTCGGGTACCGGGGGCGCGGGGTGGTCGTGGCGAGCCTGGACACCGGTGTCGACGTCACCCATCCCGACCTCGCGAGCCGCTACCGAGGGGGCGTGAACAGCTGGTACGACCCGAACGGCGAACACCCGGGCACCCCCGTCGACGTCAACGGTCACGGCACCGCGACCATGGGGATCATGGTCGGCGGAGACGCGGGAGGCAGCGCGGTCGGCGTCGCGCCGGACGCGACGTGGATCGCGGCGAAGATCTTCAACGACCGGGGCGTCGCCACCGTCAGCGGGATCCACCTGGCCATGCAGTGGCTGCTCGACCCCGACGGCGACCCGGAGACCGCGGACGCGCCCGACGTGGTGAACAGCTCGTGGGAGGGGACCGCGGGCGGATGCGACCGGGAGTTCCGGCCCGACCTCGTGGCCCTGCGCGCGGCGGGGACGGTACCGGTGTTCGCCTCGGGGAACCAGGGGCCGCTGCCGGGCTCGATCCGCTCTCCGGCGGACAACCCGGAGGCGTTCGCGGTCGGCGCGGCCGACGCCGCGGACACCGTCGCACCCTTCAGCGGCAGGGGCCCCTCGGCGTGCGCGGGCGCCACCGCGCCCCGCCTGGTCGCGCCCGGCGTCGACGTCAGGACGACCGACCTGTACGGGCTCTACACCGTCGTCTCCGGCACCTCCCTGGCCGCGCCGCACGTCGCGGGGGCGCTGGCGCTGCTGCTCGGCGCCTATCCCGGTCTGGACGCCGACCGGCAGGAGGCGGCGCTGCTGCACGGGGCGGCCGACCTCGGCGCGCCGGGCCGGGACGACGACACCGGGTACGGGCGGCTCGACGTCCTGGCCGCCTACCGATGGCTGGCGACCGCGCCGGACTTCACCGTCACGGCCGCTCCCGGGACGCGCACCGCGACCACGGGCGGCACCGCCGTCTACACCGTCTCCGTCGGCGCCATGAACGGTTTCGCCGGCCCGGTCGCGCTCTCCGTCTCCGGTCTCCCGCCGGGGGCCACCGCGAGCTGGGACCCTCCCGTCGTCACCGGATCGGGCACCTCGCGGCTGACGGTCTCCGTTCCCCCCGGGACGGCGCCCGGCGCCCACCCGCTGACGATCTCCGGCGGCGACGGTTCGACCGGTCATTCGGCCCAGGTCACGCTCGTGGTCGCCACGGGTGACTTCGCCCTGTCCGCGAGCCCCGCCGCGCTGTCGGTCACGCGGGGCGCCTCGGCCGTCGCGGTCCTGTCGCTGCCGGTCTCCGGAGGCTTCACCGGGAACGTGACGCTCGCGGTCACCGGCCTGCCCGCCGCGGCGACGGCGAGCCTCTCACCGAACCCGGCGGGTGCGCCCGGAACCTCCCGGCTGACCGTCCGCACCACCTCCGCGACCCCGCGCGGCACCTCCACCCTCCGGATCACCGGCACCTCCGGCCCGCTCACCCACGGCCTCACCCTCCCCCTGACCGTGCGCTAGCCTCCGCCTCGGAGGCCGCGCGGCGGCGTCCGGCCGGGGAGCCGGGCGGGGGCGCGGTCTCTCGGCGGCGCTCGTGGTCGTCGGGGTGTTCCGGCTGCCGTCGATCATCGGTGTGTCCGGTGTGTGGCGTTCGGCCGCTGGGCGGTCGTGTCCGTCGTCGCCGCGCGGTGGGCCTTCGTCCGGGGCGAGGGCCGGTGTGCCGTGCCCCGGGTCTCTCTTCAGAGCGTCACAGCCACATCGTGCGGTCACCGCGGGCGTCGGCCTGCTCCACCACGGTCGGGGCGGTGATCGAGGTGGAGTGCAGCCGGTTGAAGCGCGGGCAGGTCACAGCCGCGGAGGTGCCTGTGGTGGTGCACCGCCCCCCTGGGATCGTCATTGTTCTTTCGCACGGGAAGCGATCTTCCAGGGGGCCTGTCCGGCCAGGTCGCGCTCGCTTGTGAACACCCCCGATTTCAGGCCGGACCTGCGGGCACCTTGCGCACGAACGCGTCGGCGGCACTGATCGGACGGCCCATGGCGTTCGTGACCTGGAGCTTGACGGGAAGCTCGTTCTCGGTGTCCAGAAGCGTCGAGCGGGGCTCGTCCTCCTCGAAGAGGTACGTCTCTCCCCACTTCCTGAGGGCCACGATGACGCTGAACAGCTCGCGGCCTTTCGCGGTCAGCGCGTACTCGTGGTAGGCGGACCCGTCGGCTGCCGGGATGACCTCCAAGACGTCTTGGGCCACGAGCGCACGGAGGCGGCTCGTCAGGATGTTCTTGGCCAGCCCCAGGTTCCGCTGCAGCTCACTGAACCGGCGGATCCCGTCCAAGATGTCACGAATGATGAGCAGGGACCACCGGTCCCCGATCACGTCCACGGTCCTGGCGACCGGACACTCCGCCTGTTGGTGGCTCACGCCTCGTGCTTGCATCGCTCCCCCTGTCCGACCGGCTGTCCGAAACGACTCACCAAGGTGGTTGCAAGTTTAAACCGAGTGTTCTAGAGTCGCCGCAATCCGGTTTTAAAAAGAAACCAGATTTCCGGGTAGTGAGGCCGAGGAGAGGTCATGACGGAACAGCAAGACGTTGGCAAGGACACCAGGGTCAGCCCGGTTCGGGTTGCCGTGGCGCAGTTCGAGCCACGCGTGGGTGTCGAGAACCTGAAGGCCAACGCGTTGGCGGTGGAGGCGCGGCTGACGGCCGCCGCAGAGGCCGGGGCCGACCTCATCGTCCTCCCCGAGCTGGCCACCACGGGCTATGTCTTCGAGACCCGCGAGGAAGCCTTCGCGCACGCCGAGGCGGTCCCGGACGGCCCCACCGTGCAGTCGTTCGCCCGATTGGCGGCCGAGCGCAACGTGTACATCGTGGGATGCGTGGTCGAGCAGGACGGCCAGAAGCTGTTCGACACCGCGGTCCTCGTCGGCCCCGACGGGTACATCGGCCGCTACCGCAAAACCCATCTCTGGAACACCGAGAAGCTGTGGTTCACGCCGGGCGACGAAGGGTTCTCGGTGTTCGACACCCGCATCGGGCGGATCGGGCTGCTGGTGTGCTGGGACATCTGGTTCCCCGAGACGGCTCGGATCGTGGCTCAGATGGGTGCGGACATCATCTGTATTCCCACCGGCTGGGTCTGGACCCCGCCGCCGCTGTACGACGAGAGCGGCGTGTGCATGGCCGCCTACCTGACGATCACGGCGGCGCACGCGAACAACGTGTTCATCGCCACCGCGGACAGGATCGGCCAGGAGCGCGGCGCGGGATTCATGGGGAACTCCCTCATCGCGGGCACGAACGGATGGCCCGTCGGCCGTATCGCCGGTCCGGACGAGGACACCATCCTCTACGCCGACGTCGATCTCACCGCGGCACGGACCGCCCCGATCTGGAACCAGCTCAACGACCTGCACCGCGATCGTCGCACCGACCTATACGACCAGATGCTCGGCTACCGCGGCGGCACAGCGTTGCCCCGGTGACGTCATGACGGTCCCTCGCGCCAACGGGAGCGTTCCCGCTTTACGTATCACCACACGTGTCGCCACGGCGGCCGGCTGCGTCGCTCTCGTGACGTTCGTGGTCCTGGCGGTTGCCGCGGCCACCCACCCCGCCGCAGGGCAGGCATGGTACGGCACCTACACCGACGCGCGGGGTCTGGCCACCTGGCTGATCACCTCGATGACCGAGCCGCAGTTCTACGCGGCGGCCTCCGCCAGCCTGGGCTTGCTTCTGGGTGGTCTGTTCGCTCATCTGGCACAGAGAGGCTCGCGACGTTGGGCGGGCTTCGTCCAGGCCTGCGGCACCGGGATCTGGCCCTCGGTGGTGGGCAGTGCGCTTGCGAGCCTGGTCCTGGGCGCCCTGGCCTGGGGATGGACACTGCAGCCCCGAGAATGGCAGCCCCTCTTCGTGCCGCTCGTCGCCACGGCGCCCGCCATGGTCGTCCTTTACGGGCCCGCTCTCCGGGTCTGCGTGACCGCCGCCATCTCGGGGGCCCTGCTGACGCCCCCCGCGTCGATCCTTGTGGTCGACTACGTCTGCAAGCCCGGCCATCTTCCCCTCGTCGTCGGCACCACGGCGGGCATGTGGATCGGAGCTCTCGCGGCGTTCGGGATATGCCGGTTCTTACCCTGGATGCCGGCGCCCGGCGCCTGGCGGGCAGCTCACGAGGCAGAGGACCCCGTACGGACCGGCGCGCCGCCGACGTCGTTCCTGTGGGTTCTCCGCCGGGCGCTGGCCGACTTCAGCGAGGCGCAGTTCTTCGGCAACGAGTGGGCGAGCGGGGCGATGCTCGCCGGCGCGGTCATCGCCTACCTGACAAGCCCGTCAACGCTCGTCTACGGGAGCGGTCTGTTCCCGGCCGTGCTCGCAAGCCAAGCCATCACGGCGCTCGCCGGCGTCCTGATCTGGCGGCGCAGGTGGCAGGCGCTGGGCTTCTACCCGACCTTCGTCCCCGTGGTGTCGGTCGCACCGGCAACCGTGCTGGCCTTCGGCGGCACCCTCCAGTCCGTCATCGCGGGAGCACTCGCCGGCGCACTTGTCGGTCCCCCTCTCGCGGCCGCGATCTCGCGCCGTCTGCCGGTGGGCTTCCATCCGTTCGTCGGCAATGTGATCTCAATGAGCGTCTCCACCGCATTGATCGTGCCGTTGCTCAACCTCGTACCGGAAATCGCCTCATGACACAGACACTTGGCTCCCAATCCACGATCACCGACCTCGGACGAGCCTTGCGCCGCCGAGAGATCTCGGCCACTCAACTGACCGCGGACGTGTTGCGGAGAATTCAAGACCGCAACCCAGCCGTGAACGCGTTCGCCCTCGTGGACGAGCCCGGGGCCTACGAGGCGGCACGGCGAGCGGATCAGGAACTGGCCGCGGGCGTCGACCGGGGCCCGCTCCACGGCATACCCGTTGCCGTCAAGGATCTCATCGACGTGGCAGGCCTACCCACCACGTGCGGGTCGGCGACGTCTTTCGGGGCCGTCGCCACACGCGACGCCGAAGTCGTCACACGGCTGCGTGACCACGGCGCGGTCATCGTCGGAAAGACCACCCTGCACGAATTCGCCTACGGCGCGACCGGCGACCGCTCGCTGCACGGTCCCTCACGAAACCCCCACGATCCCAGCCGGATGTCGGGCGGCAGCAGCGGTGGCAGCGCGGTGGCGGTGGCCTCGGGAATGGTCCCCCTGTCGCTGGGAACCGACACCGCAGGCTCGGTCCGGGTACCGGCCGCCCTGTGCGGAGTCGTCGGATTCAAACCGGCATACGACGCCATCCCGAGCGCGGGTGTGTACCCACTGGCACCCACGCTCGATCACGTCGGCCTGTTCGCCAACTCCGTCGAAGACGCCCTTCTCGGCTACCAGGCTCTCACCGACCAGCCCATGAGCCGGCCTCCCCGCGACCCACGGTCGATCACGGTCGGCCGGATCCAGGCCGACGACATCGCGCCGTGTGACCCGCGCATCGAAGGACTGGCTCACGACCTCCTGGTACGTGCCGGCTTCGCCCCCGACACGGTGCGCGGATTCCCGGGGTGGGACCGCCGACAGACCCTGTTCGACGTGTTCACCACCCTCCAGAGCCGAGAAGCATATGAGGTGCACCGGCATCACCTGAACGAAGATCGAGAGCTGATCGACGCCGAAGTCCTCGCGCGGCTCGAGAACGGCGGGAAGGTCTCGACCTTGAGCTACGAACGGGCCGACGAGGCGCGCGGGGAACTACGCGCGATCGTTCGGGAGCTGCTGCGGTCCCATGACCTGCTTGTTCTCCCAACGGTCCCGTTCGTGGCACCCCCTCTCGGGGCGCGCAGCGTGCACGTCGACGGCACCGAGCTCGAGGTGCGCTCGGCGCTGCTCTCACTGACCAGTCCGTGGAACATGACCGGCGTACCGGCGATCAGCGTTTCGGCGGGTCTGTGCGACGGACTGCCGGCCGCTGTACAACTCGTCACCTCCCCGGGCGATGAGCGCCTCCTGTTCACCGCTGCGCAGGCGCTGGAGGCGGCTGCGCGGGGGTGAACCCTCGACAGATCTATCGCGGCACCAACGCCGGCGAAAAGGAACTCTGATGCCATCCATTCAAATCGACCTGCCACTGACCACCGCAGCTGCGACCAAGCAAAAGCTCGCGCAGCGTGTCGGTGAGATCTATGCGGAAATCATGCAGGTCGGCATGGACCTTCTCACCGTGTCCGTGCACGACCTCGGAGAGGGCGGCGTGTGGCGATGCCACGAGGACACGCCCCCGACTCCCTCGGCCCTCATCATGTGCGACATCCGGGGTGGACGGCCTGTGCAGACCCGGGCTCGCCTGGCCCAGTCATTGATCGACGCGTGCACGGAGATGTTCGAACTGGACGCGCTGTGGGTGAAGGTCGAATTCACCCAGCACTCGGGTGACGAGATGTACCACCCCCACCTGGCCGGCTTCAACACCGACTGGACCGGGGACGAAAGAGTCACCGACAACTCCGCCACGACGGCGTAATGCCCTGGCAAGCGCGTCTGACGGCCGACGCACACAGAGCGGACGGTCGATGATTCGGTCATCAGACGCGCGGCGGTGATGGGGCCTCTCGTCCAGCCGGGCTGGAGGTCCCATCGGCCGGCCGGACCGCGTCGACGGTCCCGGCCGGAACGTCCCGGCACATGGCCGAGGCTGATTTGAAGACAGGCCTAGAGCGGGAACGGGGAGCCGCCGTCGAGCCAGGCGGCCGGCCGTTGAAGGAAGGGCAGCGCCGCCCTGAACGCCACGAACGCGAGCGCGGCCCCGGCGAGCCACAGGATCACATTGATCTCACGTCCCTGGCGGCGGCGCTTTCTTCCGGTCGTCCGTCTCTTTCCGGTCGATCGTCGGCTCGCCATCGCATCGGCTCCCGTCGGCAGAGGGCCGAAAGACGATTGTGAACGACGCCTCCGACAGAAACGGCGGGGGAGAAGAGGGGCTTACCGATCCCGCGCTGTGGGGAAGCGGTGGGGAAGCCGTGGGGAAACGGCCGCCGCGCCGGGCGGTACCCGGAGGTGAACGGAAAGAGCGGAACCGCCCCGCGATATTCGGCGTCTCCCTCAACGGGCAGACGAGGTGAGATTTTTGGGGAGAAGTATCTCCTGTGGAATTTTCGCGCCGATTAAGAGTGATGTACTGAATGTCGCATTGGCGGGGGCGGGCCGTTCGATTCGAGGCCGTCAGCCGTTCAGCACGAGGCTCGCGCGCTCTTTGAGCGGCTCCCACCAGGACCTGTTCTCCCGGTACCAGGCGACGGTTTCGGCCAGGCCGGTCACGAAGTCCTTGCGGGGGACGTATCCCAGCTCCGTCCGTATCTTGGTGCAGTCGACCGAGTAACGGCGGTCGTGCCCCTTCCTGTCCTCGACGAAGTCGACCATGTCCCAGTCGGCGCCGCAGGCGGCCAGCAGCAACGCGGTCAGCTCCCTGTTGCTCAGCTCGGTGCCGCCCCCGATGTTGTAGACCTCGCCGGGGCGGCCGGCCGTACGCACCAGCTCGATGCCCTGCACGTGATCGTCGATGTGGAGCCAGTCGCGGACGTTGAGCCCGTCGCCGTAGAGCGGGACCTTCTTCCCGTCGAGCAGGTTGGTGATGAACAGCGGGATGACCTTCTCGGGGAAGTGGTGGTGCCCGTAGTTGTTGGAGCAGCGGGTCACCCGCACGTCCAGGCCGTGGGTGCGGTGGTAGGCGAGCGCGAACAGGTCGCTGGCGGCCTTCGAGGCGGAGTAGGGGGAGTTGGGGCTGAGCGGGTCGGTCTCCGGCCACGAGCCCTCCGCGATGGACCCGTAGACCTCGTCGGTCGAGACGTGCACGAACGTCCCCAGCCCGCCGCGGACCGCCGCGTCCAGCAGGGTCTGGGTGCCGGTCACGTTGGTGTGCACGAACTCGGCCGCGCTCGTGATCGAACGGTCGACGTGGGACTCGGCGGCGAAGTGGACCACCTGGTCGTGCTCGGCGACGAGCTCGCCGACCAGGGCGGCGTCGCAGATGTCACCCTGGACGAAGGTGAAGCGGCCCCGCACCGGGTCGAGATTGGCGAGGTTGCCCGCGTAGGTGAGCTTGTCGAGGACGGTGACGTCCGGACCGCCCTCCCGCACCAGGGTCCGGACGTAGTGGGAGCCGATGAACCCGGCCCCGCCGGTGACGAGTATTTTCATTTTCGGTCGTCGCCTTCCTTTGACGGCTGCCGCTCGAACCACCGGAGCCGCCGGTGACGGATTCACACGGCGGCTCCGCGGGGATCGGGATTTCACGAGATCTGTGAAGAGGGGTCAAACGGTCGGAGGATAATCCGGACTCCAGGGGCTTCACCTCTCAGTGGGGCTGCAAGCCTTCAAACGTGTCGATGTTTCGACGATAAGGTGGCGGGGCAACGTATTCCTACCCTTACGAGCCCTTATGCAGGATGTTCGCCCCCCACGCCGTACGGCGTGCACGCGCAGCCGGAATTCAAGAGGGGCGGTACCCCTGAAACCCCGTGGAACACCCTTATTTTTCTTGACCCGGGGTATGCCCTTCGAAGATGCTGCTGACCATGAATCGACAGCGGAATCAACGTGGGGTCGATCGATCCGGTGATGTAATCCGACTGGACTCGGTGCGAAAGACCTACGGCAAGGGAAGCGGCAGCGTCGAGGCACTCGCCGGAGTCACGATCGGTTTTCAGAGCGGTACCCTCACCGCCGTTATGGGCCCCTCGGGCTCGGGTAAGAGCACCTTCCTGCACTGCACGGCCGGCCTCGACAAGCCGACGTCCGGTTCGATCGTCTTCGACGGCGAGGAGCTCACGCAACTCGACGAGGTGGCGCTGACCAGGCTCCGCCGGGATCGCATCGGCTTCATCTTCCAATCGTTCAACCTGCTTCCCGCCCTGACGGTGCTGCAGAACATCACGCTGCCGATGAAGCTCGCGGGCCGGGAGCCCGACCAGGCGAAGGTCGCCGAGGTGATCGCACGGGTGGGGCTCAGGGAGCGTGTCTCCCACCGGCCGAGCGAGCTGTCGGGCGGCCAGCAGCAGCGGGTGGCGATCGCGCGGGCGCTGGTCACGGAGCCCGCGGTGATCTTCGGTGACGAGCCGACCGGTGCGCTGGACACCCGTACCGCGCTGGAGGTGCTCACCCTGCTGCGCGAGTCGGTCGAGCAGGCGGGGCAGACCGTGGTGATGGTCACCCACGACCCCGTCGCCGCCTCCTACGCCGACCGCGTCGTCTTCCTCGCCGACGGGAGGCTGGTGGGAGAGCTCCAGCATCCGACGGCCGAGGCGGTCGCCGAGCGTCTCACCCATCTCGGCGCCTGGGACGAGCGTCCGAGGCGGCAGGCCCCCTCCCGTTCCGGAGGTGGGTACTGATGTGGAGCCTGGCCCTGAGCACCCTCCGATTCCGCAGGAGCGCCTTCCTGGCCGGCTTCGTCGCGGTCTTCCTCGGGGCGGCCATCATCACGGCCTGCGGAGGCCTGATGGAGACCGGGATCCGGCTGGACGTGCCGCCGCACCGGCTGGCCGCCGCGACGGTCGTGGTCACCGGTGAGCAGACCTACACCCTGCCCAAGGCCGATCCGAACGACGACGAGGAGGACGTCCAGTGGGGCACCCTGCCCGAGCGGGTCCGGATCGACCCCGCTCTGGTCGCCAAGATCGCGGCGGTGCCCGGGGTGGCCAAGGCGGTTCCGGACGTGTCGTTCCCCGCCACGGTGCGCGGTGTCGCGCAGCCGCTGGAGGGGCACGGCTGGGCCTCCGCCGCGCTCGCGCCGTACTCGCTCTCCTCGGGCGCGGCGCCCGCGCAGACCGGTGACGTCGTGCTCGACGCCGCGTCGGCGCAGCGGTTCGGCAAGAAGGTCGGCGACGACGTCGAGATCACGGTCCGCGGGGTCACCGAGCCCTACCGGGTGACCGGTGTCGCCGCGCCGGGCGCCGAGTCCGGCGGTCCCCTCACCCCCGCGCTCTTCTTCTCCGCCGCCGACACCGGGCGGCTGGCCGCCGGGGGCGGCAAGGTGGACGCCGTCGGCCTGATCGCCGCGCCGGACACCGACGCCGAGACGCTGCTAAGCAAGATCCAGCCTGTGCTGGACGGCCAGGCGGCGGTGGCCCTGACCGGCGACGACCGCGGGCTGGCGGAGTTCCCGCAGGCTCTGCCCAGCAGCGAGAACCTGATCGTCCTGGCGGCGGTGTTCGGCGCCATGGGGATCATGGTCGCCATGTTCGTCGTGGCGAGCACCCTGGGCCTGTCGGTCCAGCAGCGTCAGCGCGAGATGGCGCTGCTGCGGGCGATCGGCACGACGCCGGGGCAGGTGCGCCGGATGGTGCTCGGCGAGGCGATGGCCGTGTCGACGGCCGCCACGCTGATCGGCTGCGTTCCCGGGTTCGTCCTCGGGCGATGGCTGTTCGACCGTCTCGTCGGGGCCGGTGTGGTCCCCGAGCAGGTCGCCTTCCGCCAGGGCCTGGTGCCGATCCTGGCCGGAATCGGGGTCTCCCTGCTCACCGCGCTGATCGCGGGATTCGTCACCGCGCGGCGCGCGGCGCTGACCAGGCCGACCGAGGCACTCGCGGAGGCGTCCCTGCAGCCGTACCGCGGGCTGACCCCGGTCCGCCTGATCTCCGCCGGGATCTGCTTCGTCGCGGGCCTCGCGCTGGCCTTCGTGACGATGGTGATCATGAGCGGCCCCCTCACGGCGAGCACGGCGGGTCCCGCCGTACTGGTCTGGGCACTGGGCCTGGCGTTCCTGGCCCCCGGGATCACGAAGAAGCTGACCGAGGTGCTCGGCGGGCCGATCCAGGCCTTCACCGGTGCTGCCGGTTACCTCGCGGTCCTCAACGCGCAGGCCAGGACGACCAGGATGGCGGCCGCCATCCTGCCCGTCATGCTGGCGACCGGGATGGCCACGGCCAACCTCTACATGCAGACGACGCAGTCCAGCGCGACCCAGCGGGCGTTCACCGAGAGCCTGCGGGCCGACGCGGTGGTCACCTCGGTCACCGGCGGCGTGCCCGGCGACGTGCTCGACAAGGTCCGCGCCCTGCCGGAGGTCGGCGCGGCGGGGGCGACGGAGTTCGCCACGAGCACGGGATACGTCGAGAAGCCCCACGACAACTGGCAGCGGGAGGAGGGCTGGCCGATCCAGGGCGTCACCGCCGAGGGCGCGGCACGCAACCTCACGCTCACGCCGAGCGCCGGCTCGCTGGCCGACCTGCGCGGCGACACGGTGGCCCTGGCGGAGGAGCACGCCAAGGCGATCGGCAAGGGGGTCGGGATCGGCGACACGATCAGCGTGCGCATGGGCGACAACGCCCTGGTCAAGCTGAAGGTGGTCGCGCTGTTCCCGGTCAGGACCGGCTCGGAGAAGTTCCTGATGCCCGCCCGGCTGGTGGCCGCGCACACCACCGGGGGACTGCCCTCCCAGATCCTGGTCAGGGCGGCCAAGGGAGCGGACACCGAGCGCCTGACGGCCGCACTGGGCAGGGTGGCCCAGGGGCAGCCGGGGGTGCTGGTGGCCGACCGCGGCGCGCTGACGGCGGGCTTCGCCGAGGGCCAGCAGGCGCAGGCCTGGGTGAACTACCTGCTCGTCGGCATGATCCTGGCCTACACCGCGATCTCGATGGTCAACACCCAGGTGATGGCGACCGCGCGGCGGCGCAGGGAGTTCGGCCTGCAACGGCTGACCGGCTCCACCCGCGCGCAGGTGATGCAGATGATGACCGTGGAGAGCGTCCTGGTCGCCGCGATCGGCGTCCTGCTCGGCACGGGCGCCTCGCTGATCACGCTCGTGCCCTACAGCGTCGCGGTCGACGACACCCCGTTGCCCTCGGGGCCGCTGTGGATCTACGTCCTGGTGGTCGGCTTCGCGACCGCGCTGACCGTCGTCGCCACCCTGCTGCCCACCTGGCTGGCCACGCGCTCGCGCCCGGCGGAGGCGGCCATGGCCGCCGAGTAGCGCCGCCGGGTGCCGCCCGGACACGCGGAATCCCAGGGAACTCCGCGGGACCCACGGGACCTTGGGGAAGGCCGCACCGCACGACACCGCCGAGCGCCCCGCCGGACAGGCAGGGGCGCTCGGCTTTCCCCGAGATCTCCCGCCCGGGACCTCGTCCCCGATCTCCCGTCCCCTCGCCGAACGTCCGTCTCCCGCGTCGGCTCTCCCGCGTCGGCTCTCCCGCGTCGGCTCTCCCGCGCCGGACCTTCCGCGCCGGACCTTCCGCGCCGGGCTCTCCCGAAACGCGGAACGGCGGGCGGGCCGGGCCTCTCGGACCGGCGCACCCGCCGCGCTCTCGCCTGGACCGGGGATCAGACGCTCGCCGCGATGCTCATCACGTACTGGCCGTAGCGGGACTTGGGAATCTCCGCGCCCAGCCGGTAACACGCCTCGGCGTCGATGAACCCCATGCGCAGGGCCACCTCCTCGACGCAGGCGATCCGCACGCCCTGGCGCTCCTCCAGCGTCTGGACGTACTGGCCCGCCTGCAGGAGCGACTCGGGCGTCCCGGTGTCCAGCCAGGCGAACCCCCGGCCGAGATCGACCAGCTTCGCCTGTCCGCGCTCCAGGTAGACCCGGTTCACATCGGTGATCTCCAGCTCGCCCCTGGGGGAGGGCCGGAGGTTCTTGGCGATGTCGACGACGTCGTTGTCGTAGAAGTAGAGGCCGGTGACGGCACGGTTGGAACGGGGGCGGGCGGGCTTCTCCTCGATCGAGACGAGACGGCCCTCGGCGTCGACCTCGCCGACGCCGTACCGTTCCGGATCCCGGACCGGATAGCCGAACAGCACGCAGCCGCGCACGTCCCTGGCGTTCTCCTCCAGGACGTCGGAGAAGGCGTGGCCGTGGAAGATGTTGTCGCCGAGCACCAGGGCCGCCGTGTCCGTGCCGATGTGGTCGGCGCCGATGACGAAGGCCTGCGCGATGCCCTCGGGCTCGCTCTGCTCGGCGTAGTCGATGCGCAGCCCGAGACGTGAGCCGTCTCCGAGCAGGCGCTGGAAATGGGGAAGGTCGACCGGAGTTGAGATGATCAGAATGTCCCTGATGCCGGCGAGCATGAGAACGGAAAGCGGATAGTAAATCATCGGCTTGTCGCTCACCGGGAGAAGCTGTTTCGAGACGGCCAGGGTTATCGGATGGAGCCTGGTCCCCGAGCCGCCTGCGAGGATGATTCCTTTCATTGAATAAAACCCCCATTCTAGGAATATGAATAACGCTATCCATTTGAGCTTCCGAGGTGCAAGGGAGGAGGCCGGCAACCGGGGTGGCGGTGGCCTGTTTAGGGGTTGTGACTTTGTGATCGCCAAGATTACCTTTGGTCAGGAAACCCTAGAAAGGAAAGTCATGGCCACTCTTGTCTGGGAATACCTGCGGGAATACGAGAATGAGCGGGAAGACATTCTCGACGCCGTCGAGACGGTCTTCGGCTCGGGCCGGCTCATTCTCGCCGAGAGCGTGCGGGGCTTCGAGGAGGAGTTCGCGGCCTACCACGGCGTGGGGCACTGCGTCGGCGTCGACAACGGCACCAACGCCATCAAGCTGGGCCTGCAGGCGATCGGCGTCAAGCCGGGCGACGAGGTGATCACCGTGTCGAACACCGCGGCGCCGACGGTGCTGGCGATCGACGCGGTGGGCGCCACGCCGGTGTTCGTGGACGTGCACCGGGAGAACTACCTCATGGACGTCGAGCAGGTGGCGGCCGCCATCACGCCCAGGACCCGCTGCCTGCTGCCCGTCCACCTCTACGGCCAGTGCGTCGACATGGCCCCGCTGGAGGCGCTCGCCGCTCAGCACGACCTCACCATCTTCGAGGACTGCGCGCAGGCGCACGGCGCCCGCCACCACGGCAGGCTGGCGGGCACCATGGGCAAGGCGGCGGCCTTCTCCTTCTACCCGACCAAGGTGCTCGGCGCCTACGGCGACGGCGGCGCCACCATCACCTCCGACGACACGACCGAGCAGAACCTGCGCAGGCTGCGCTACTACGGCATGGAGAAGACCTACTACGTCGTCGAGACGCCCGGCCACAACAGCAGGCTCGACGAGGTGCACGCGGAGATCCTGCGCCGCAAGCTCCGCAGGCTCGACGACTACATCGCGGGCCGGCGCGCCGTGGCCGCCCGCTACGCCGAGGGCCTCGGCGACACCGAGCTCGTCCTGCCCGCGCTGGCCGAGGGCAACGACCACGTGTACTACGTGTACGTCGTGCGGCACCCCAGGCGTGACGACATCATCGAGGCGCTCAAGGCCTACGACATCCACCTGAACATCAGCTACCCGTGGCCGGTCCACACCATGACCGGCTTCGCCCACCTCGGATACACCAAGGGCCAGCTCCCCGTGACCGAGGAGCTGGCCGATGAGATCTTCTCCCTGCCGATGTACCCGTCGCTGTCCAGTGGCGTTCAGGACAAGGTGATCAGCGCTGTGCGCGAGGTCCTGTCCAGGCTGTAGGGACCGTGGAAAGACCGTGCAGGCACGCGGCCAGGCTGCGTGCCTGCACGTTCAGGTAGTAGCTGTGACGGAGCAGCTCGCCGAGCTGGTGGACGGCCATCCAGCGGAAGTCGGGGTGGCCGAGGTCCCGGTCCGTCTCGATGATGAGGTAGCGGTTGCGGGCGCTGTAGAAACGCCCGCCCTCCTCGGACAGGACCGTCTCGTACCTGACCTGCCCGGGGCGGGCCCCCAGCACCTCGTCGAGGAAGAGCGGGCGCGCCGCCGCGGGAAGGTGGTCGTAGTTCTCCGGGGTGCACTGCACGGTCGGGGCCAGCTCGACCACGTCCGCGTACCCCGGTTCGACGCGCGCGTGCACCAGCGCGTGGAGCACCCCGTCGATCGGTTTGACCAGGAACGCGATGATCCCCGTGCCGAAGGGCTCGATCATCGGCTGCGTCCAGCTGCTGACCTCGCGGCCGCCGGCCTCCACGCTCACCCCGACGACGTCGAAGAACCTGCCGGTGTCGTGCGAGATCCGCCCGTCGGCCTGGTGCCAGCGCCGCAGCCCGTTGAGGGGAATCCGGCGGGCGTGGACGTCGACCCCGCTGCGCATCTCGGTGATCCAGCTCAGGATCTCGTCACCGTCGTGCAGGGCGCCCGCGCCCGGGTCGCAGGAGCGGATGAGCGCGGAACGGAACCCGTCGCCGGTGACCGTGCCGAACGTCCCGGTGAGGTCGGCGCCGGAGAACGGCATGCAGGACAGCACCGTCCTGGCGTCCATGTTCACCAGATCCGGCACCAGGAGCAGCTCGTGCACCTGCCCGAGCGTCAGCCAGCAGAAGCCCTCCATGAGCTCGACGTCCTCGGTGACCTCGACGATCATGTTCCGGTTGCGCTTCTGGTAGAACCAGGACCCCTGCTCCGACTGGCGCACGTCGGCTATCACGCCGTGCCGCGAGGTGTCCCGGAAGTAGTCCAGGTAGGGCACCGGCCTGCCCTGGTGCACCCGCGTGTAGTTGCTCCGGGTCGCCTGCACCGTGGGCGACAACTGCAGGCCGTTGTGGTTGCCGGGCTCGTTCTTCGCCTGCATCAGGCAGTGCAGGACCCCGTCGAACTCCTTCATCAGAATGCCCAGGATGCCGACCTCGGGCTGGTTGATGATCGGCTGGGTCCAGTCGGTGACCGCGTTCTCCGGAAAACTGACGTCCAATCCCTCGACGGTGAAGAACTTCCCGCTCTGGTGGCCGATGTTGCCGGTCAGGCCGTCATGGCCCCAGCCGACCAGATCGTCGAGCGCGATCTTCTCAACGTTCATGTAGTTGCGCTCGGCGACTCCGGCGAGCCAGCGATGGAAATCCGTCACGTCCGCGAACTGGACGCCTCTGGAAAGGGTGGACTCCGCGATTCTCAGTTGTTTGGGCTGGAGGGAAAGCGCAGGCATGGAAAACTCCTTAACGGATCAATGACAGCCACATGTCCCGGATCGAGTCCGGCAGGTCGATGCGGGGGTGCCAGCCGAGCAGCCGCCCGGCGAGGGTGATGTCGGCCCGGGTCCAGTCGCCGCCCTTGCTCTCCACCTGCCGGTCCTGCTCCTTCAACGCCTCCGGAGGGAACCCCGCGGCGGCCACCAGCAGCGCCACCAGCTCGCGCATGTCGGTCGCGACGCCCCGCCCGATGTTGACGGCCCGGCCGGCCGCCGGAGCGGACAGGGCCTTGACCACCGCGTCGGCGAGGTCCCTGACGTCGAGGTAGTCACGCTGCGCGTCGGCGATGCTCAGTTCGAGCCCCTCGGCGGCGGTCGTGTCACGGAGCCTGGCCGCGACCATGCCCAGGAAGCTGGCCTGCGTCGTGTACGGCCCGCACACGTTGACCGCCCGCAGCACGACGCCGTCCAGTTCTCCGGCGGCCAGCACCGCCTGCGATCCGGCGAGCTTCGTGCGGGCGTACGGCGTGGCCGGACGCGGGTCGACGGACTCGTCGATGAGCACGCCCGCCGGGACCGGGCCGTACTCGTGGATCGAGCCGACGTGCACCAGGCGGGGCCGGTGGCCGGCCGAGGCCGTCAAGGTCAGGGCCTCGACAAGCCGTTCGACCAGGCGGACGTGGGCGTAGGCCATCTCCTCCTCGAGTTTCGCCCACCCCCCGGTGGCGTTGACGACCGCGTCCACGCCGTGCGTCAGGAAGACCTCCGCGATCTTCTCCGCGGGGGTCGCGGCGACGTCCATGAGAAGGAACGGGTAGGCGGAGACGTGCGGGGCGTGGTTGCGGGCGACCGCGACGACCTCGTGCCCGTCGCGCGACAGCGCGGCGCACACCTGCCTTCCGACGCAGCCGGTCGCGCCCAGTACGGCGACGCGTGATGAGGGCATCTCTCCTCCGATGTCAGTCACGCCGAGCGCCCGTCACAGACGCCGGAAGGTGTCTTCGATGCGCAGGCACTTGTCGTACTCGGGCAGCAGGCCCGCGGCCCGCGCCTCGGCGAGGGTCGGCGCGGCGGTGTCCCGCTCGGACTGGATCGTCTCCAGCCCCTCGGGGATCTCCAGGCCGATGGCGGGGTCGAACGGCGTCAGCGCGAGCTCGTTCTCCGCGACATACGGCTCGGAGAGCATGTAGGACATCACGGTGTCGTCCTCGAGCGCGATGAAGGCGTGCCCGACGCCGGGCGGGAAGTACATCGCGCGGAACGCCTTCTGGTCGAGCAGTACCGAGTCCCAGCGGCCGAACGTCGGGGAGCCGACCCTGATGTCGACGACGATGTCGATCGCGCTGCCGTTCGCGCAGTAGACGTACTTGGCCGTCCCGGGCGGGGTGACGGTGAAGTGGATCCCGCGGATGACACCGCGCCGGGACTTGCTGTGGTTGCTCTGCGCGACCGGGAAAAGGGGGTGGCCGAGCGCCTCGACGAGCGCCGCCTCCTGGAACGGGGAAACGAAAAGCCCCCGTTCGTCGGGAAAGACGTTCGGGGTGAACTCGAATGCGCCCTCGACCGCGAGCCTGCGTGATTTCATGGGTTCTCCGCCGTTCTCTCAGATGTTCGCGAGGTGTTGTGAGATCAGGTCCCGCACCGCGGCCGCGTGCGTGGTGAGGAAGAAATGGCCGCCGGAGAACACCCGCAGCTCGAAGGAGGAGGTCGTGTGCTCGCCCCAGGCGGTCACCTCCTCGACGGTCGCCATCGCGTCGTCGTCGCCGGTCAGGGCGAAGATCGGGCAGTTCAGCCGCAGGCCCGGGCGGTAGCGGTAGGTCTCCGCCGCCCGGTAGTCGCTGCGCAGCGCGGGCAGGATCATGCGCACGACCTCCTCGTCCCCGAAGACCTGCGCGTCGGTGCCGTTCAGCTTCCTCAGCTGGGCCAGCAGCGTGCGGTCGTCGCCCTCGTGCACCCTCTCGTCCCGGTGCTTGGAGGGGGCGCGCCGTCCCGAGGCGAACAGGGCGAGCGGTACCGTCCCGCCGCGCTCCAGCCTCCTGGCGACCTCGAAGGCGAGCGTCGCGCCCAGGCTGTGCCCGAACAGCGCGACCGGCAGGTCCGTCCACGGCTCCATCTCGGCGGCGATCCGGTCAGCCAGCTCGCCGACGTCGCCGATGGGCCGCTCGTGCCGCCTGTCCTGCCGGCCCGGGTACTGGATCCCCACCACGTCGACCGACGGCGGCATGGTCTGGGAGAGCGGGAAGTAGAAACTCGCGGAACCGCCCGCGTGCGGAAAGCAGATCAACCGGACGCGGGCCTGATCGGCCGGATTAAAACGCCTGAGCCACAGGCTGCTATTTCCATCTACAATTGTCATAATTGTGGTTCCTTTCCGGTGGCCACCCACAGCCGAAAATGCCAGTGGCGGGCTACCGGCTCAACCCCTACATGTCCCCTGAACACGTATGCAGGGGTTCTCCCGCGATCAACGCGCCCATAGCCTGGAGGCCGGCGGCTGTCACTGCTTGTGCTATCGGGAGGCTTTATGCGTGTCCTTTTCACGACCCTTGCGGCCACCTCGCATCTGAACAACCTGGTGCCGCTGGCGTGGGCACTGAGGTCCGCCGGGCACGAGGTGTGCGTCGCCAGCCAGCCGAACCTCACGGAGGCGATCACCCGGACGGGCCTGACCGCCGTGGCCGTGGGGGAGGAGATGCAGAAGGCGACCGGTGACGAGTCATGGGGCGACGAGGCGGGCTCGCCGTACGGGCTGGGGTTCGACCTCGCCGAGACGCGCCCCGAGATACTGACGTTCGACTACGTGCGCGGGGCGCTCGAGGCCTACACCTCGACCGTCTGCGAGTATCTGACCGACCAGGCCATGGTCGACGACCTCGTGGAGTTCGCCCGCGCCTGGCGCCCCGACCTGGTGGTCTGGGACTCGCTGACCTACGCGGGCCCGATGGTCGCCAAGGCCTGCGGCGCGGCGCACGCCCGGGTACTGGTCGTCCAGGACCACTGGTCGCGGATGCGCGACCTCTTCCACGAGCTGAGCGACGAGCCGCGTAACGACCCGCTCACCGACTACCTGACGGGCAGGCTCGCCAGGTACGGCGCGGCCTTCGACGAGGACGCGGTGACCGGCCAGGTGACGATCGACCCGCTGCCCTCCTGGACCCGCTTCCCGCTCCCGGTCGAGCGGTTCCCGATGCGGTACGTCCCCTACAACGGCACCGCCGTCATCCCGAACTGGCTGCTGCGGGAGCCCCGGCGCCCGCGCGTCTGTCTCACACTGGGGGTGACCGGCAACGCCTTCGGCGTGCACGGCGGCGGCGTGTCGACCTCCGAGCTGCTCGACGCCGTGGCCGCCCTCGACGTCGAGGTGATCGCGACCGTGAGCCCGAGCCAACTGACTCCCGGGACGAGCATCCCGGACAACGTCCGGCTGTTCGACTTCGTGCCGCTGAACGCGCTCGTCCCCAGCTGCTCGGCCATCGTCCACCACGGCGGCGCGGGAACGCTGGGCACCGCGCTGGTCCACGGGGTGCCGCAGCTCATCGTCCCCAGCAATATCTGGGGCGAGCCGGTCTACGCCAGGGCGCTGGCCTCGTCGGGCGCCGGCCTGGTGATCGATCCGGAGCGGCTCTCCGGCCACCTGCTGAAGAGCGAGCTCCACCGGCTGCTGGAGGAGCCGTCGTTCCGGGCGGACGCCGTACGGGAGCAGCGGGAGATGGCGGCGACCCCGAGCCCCCACGAGGTGGCCGGCCGACTGGAGGAACTGGTGCAGAAGCGAGGCAGGGATGACTGAGAGCACTGACAACATCGAGGGCGCGCGGGAGGCCGTGAGCCGGGAGCCCGGGAACACGGCGGAGGACACGGCGGAGGAGACGGTGAAGGCCGGGCGGCGGGAGTGGATCGGGCTCCTCGTGCTCCTGCTGCCCGCGCTGATCGTCTCGATGGACAACACCGTCCTGTTCCTCGCGATGCCGTTCTTCAGCGCGGACCTCGAACCGACCGGCTCCCAGCTGCTGTGGATCCTGGACTCCTACGGGTTCCTGCTGGCGGGCCTGCTGATCACGATGGGCTCGCTCGGCGACCGGATCGGCCGGCGCAGGCTGCTGGTGCTGGGGGCCGCCGCGTTCGGCGCGGCCTCGCTCCTGGCGGCGTTCGCCCGCACGCCCGAGATGCTCATCGGCGCCCGCGTGCTGATGGGGATCGCGGCGGCCACGCTCGCCCCGTCGACCCTGTCGCTGATCCGCAACATGTTCCACGACCCCCAGCAGCGCACCACCGCGATCGGCGCGTGGACCGCGGCCTTCGGCGGCGGCGCCATGGTCGGGCCGATCATCGGCGGGTTCCTGCTGGAGAACTTCTGGTGGGGGTCGGTGTTCCTGATCAACGTGCCGGTGATGGTGCTGCTGCTCGTCCTGGCCCCGCTGCTGCTGCCGGAGTTCCGCGACCCCGAGGCCGGTCGCTTCGACCTGATCGGCGCGGCGCTCTCGCTGCTGTCGGTGCTGGCGGTGATCTACGGGATCAAGAGGCTGGCCGAGGACGGCTTTGACGCGGTGCCGGTGGCGGCCATCGGCGTGGGAGTGATCGCCGGTGTCCTGTTCCTGCACCGGCAGCGCCGCCCCGGCGCGCTGGTCGACGTCAGCCTGTTCCGTGACCGAGCCTTCGGCATGTCGATGGCGACCAACACGCTCGCCCTGTTCGCCATGGTCGGCTCGGGCCTGTTCGCCGCGCAGTACCTGCAGCTGGTGCTCGGCATGCGGCCGTTCACCGCGGCCCTGTGGTCGATGGTCTCGGTCGTCGGCATGGTCGTCGCCGCCACGGCGGCGCCGATGCTCGTGCGCTCGGTGCTGCCCGCCTACATCGTGGGCGTGGGACTGCTGATCGCGGCGGGCGGGTTCCTGCTGATCACCCAGGCGGAGACGGACTCGGGACCCGTCATGATCGTCGCGGGTTCGGCGGTGATGACGCTCGGCCTCGGCATGGTGCTGACCCTGGCCTCAGACATGATCCTGTCGGCCGCGCCGCCCGAGCGCGCGGGCGCCGCCTCCGGGCTTTCCGAGACCGGCAGCGAGCTCGGCGGCGCGCTCGGCATCGCGATCCTCGGCAGCGTCGGCACCGCCGTCTACCGTTCCCGGCTCGCCGAGCACGTTCCCCCGGGCCTGCCCGCGGAGGCCGCGGACGCCGCCCGCGACACGCTGGGCGGTGCCGTCCAGGTGGCGGGGCAGCTGCCCGCCGACACCGGGGGCGAACTCCTGCGGGTGGCCCGCCAGGCCTTCACCGAGGGAATGCACCTGTCGGCGTTCGCCGCCGCGGGTGTCGTGATCGTCACGGCCGTTCTGGCCGTGGTCCTGCTGCGCAACGTGCGGATAGGTGAGTGACATGTCCACAGCCCCACCTCCCAGCGCCAGGGGCACCGCGCCCTTCGGCGAGCACAGGACGTGGTACCGGGTCACCGGCGACCTGCGTTCGGGAAGACCACCGCTGGTCGTGGCGCACGGCGGCCCCGGCAGCACCCACGACTACCTGCTGAGCCTGGCGGCGCTGGCCGAGTCGGGGCACGCGGTCGTCCACTACGACCAGCTCGGCAACGGGGGCTCGACCCGGCTGCCGGACCGCGGCGACGACTTCTGGACGGTCCAGCTCTTCCTGGACGAGCTGGACAACCTGCTGCGGCACCTCGGGATCGCCGACGGCTACGTGCTGTACGGGCACTCGTGGGGCGGCATGCTCGCCGCCAAGCACGCCTCGACGGCGCCGCCCGGCCTGCGCGGCCTGGTCATCGCGAACTCACCCGCCTCCTACCCGCTGTGGCTGCAGGAGATGAAGGTGCTGCGCGAGCAGCTGCCGCCCGACGTGGACGCGACGCTCCGCAGGCACGAGGAGGCCGGCACCACCGACACCGACGAGTACTTCGCCGCGATGCGGGTCTTCTACGACAAGCACGTGTGCCGGGTCCTGCCGTGGCCGCGTGACTTCTTCGCCTCGTTCATGGAGATCCACCACGATCCCACCGTCTACCACAGCATGAACGGGCCGACCGAGTTCCACGTGATCGGCACGCTGCGGGACTGGTCGGTCGAGGACTGCCTGGCCGGCATCGCCGTACCGACCCTCCTGCTGTCCGGCCGCCACGACGAGGCGACCGAGGCGACCGTACGGCCTTTCCAGGAGGGCATCGAGGGCGCGCGCTGGGAGATCTTCGAGGAGTCGAGCCACGTCCCGCACCTGGAGGAGCCGGAGCGGTTCACCGCGGTCATGAAGGACTTCCTGAAGGAGGTGGAGCGGGGATGACGGCGCGGCCCACCCCCCTGCCCGCCGCCCTGCCCGCTGCGGAGACCGCCTTCGTGTTTCCCGGCATGGGCCCGTCCGCCTTCGCGGAGGTCGGCAGGTTCATGGTCATCAACCCGTTCGCCCGGCGGCTCGTCGCGGTCGCCGACGAACGGCTCGGCTACTCCCTCGTCGACCGCTTCCGCGAGACGGAGGGCGACTACAGCGAGTTCGCGCAGGTCGCCTTCCTCGTCAACTGCGTCGCCCTGGCGCAGTGGGCGCAGCACACGCTGGGCATCGACCCCGAGATCTGCACCGGCCCGAGCTTCGGGGAGAAGGCGGCGGCGGCCTACACCGGCGCGCTGTCGATGTCCGACGCCGTCTGGATGACCGCGAACCTGGCCCGGTGCATGGACGACTACTTCAGCCGCGAGCACCGGGACGTGGTGACGCACTCGTTCGTACGCGCCCCGGAGGAGCGGCTCCGGGAACTGCTCGCCGAGATGGACTCCCGCGGCGAGTGGTACGACATCTCCTGCTACGTGGACGAGGACTTCTTCATGCTCTCGCTGCGGGAGCGCAACCTCGAGTGGCTGGAGCGGCGGCTGCGCGGGATCGGCGCCATGTCGCTGTACACGATGCGGCCGCCGATGCACTCCGGCGCCTTCGGCGCGCTGCGGCGCCGGGCCGAGGACGAGGTCATCGGCGGGCTGGAGTTCGCCGCCCCCCGTATCCCGGTGATCGCCGACCAGGACGGGACGCCGGTGACCACCGCGGAGGGGATGCGGACCATGCTCCTGGACGGCTTCGTCCGCCCGCTCCGCTGGCCGGACGTGGTGGCGTCGATGAAGCGCATGGGAGTGACGAAGGTCGCCGTCTGCGGCCAGGACAGTCTGTTCGGCCGCGTTCCGTGCACGAGGAGGAACTTCGAGGTCGTCGCGGTCAACCCGAGGCTGGCGCTACGGCCCCGGCCCCGCGTGGGAGCCGGGGCCGTCTAGGCCCGCCGGTCGCCGTCAGGCGACCGGCTCCCGCACCGCGGTGAGCGCGCTCCACAGCAGGCCGGGCGTCGCGAAGGTGTCCAGGGTCAGCGCGTCGTCGCGGAAACGCACGTCGTACGCGCTCTCCAGCGTGGCGAGCAACTCCACCATTCCGAGCGAGTCGAGCCCGAAATCACGGAGTCCCGAATCGGCGTCGAGCTTCTCGTCGGCCGGAAGAAAGGGCAGGAACGGGCGGAGGATCTCCTCGAACTGCTGGTCCAGCATGATGGCTCCCATCTTGGCAATTTATTGTTGAATTTATCGGGGCAGGGCGTCCCGGGTAACCCCAGATAAACCCCTTAATTGTGCGGAGGAAATATGTCTGAAACGTTTGGGGGTGCGCTGTACACGCGTTTCCTGCGCGGGCTCGCCCTGTCGCCGGACCGGATCGCGGTCAGGTCCGGCGCCGAGGAGGTCACCTACGCGGACGCGCACCGCCTGGCGCTGCTGTGGGCCGGCGCGCTCCTGGCGGACCCGGCGGGGCCGCCCCGGGCGGTGGGGGTGCTGGCGGCCAAGAGCGTCCGGGCCTACGTGGGGATCCTGGCGGGCCTGTACGCCGGGGTGACGGTGGTGCCGCTGCAGCCCGGTTTCCCGGCCGCCCGCACCGCGCGGATGCTGGAGGCCGCCGGCGCGTCGGCCGTCATCGCCGACGACCGGGGGTACGCGCTGCTGCCCGAGCTGCTGCGCGAGCACCCCGGCCTGCGGGTGCTCGCGCCCGGCCACGAGTGGACCGGCGCCGCGCCCTGGCCGGAGATCCGCCTGGAGGAACGGCACGCGCTCGCCGCGCCGCGTCCCGTCGCCGCCTCGGACGTCGCCTACGTGCTGTTCACCTCGGGGTCGACCGGCAGGCCGAAGGGGGTGGCGATCACGCACGGCAACACCGGCCACTACTTCCGGCTGCTGGACGCGCGCTACGACTTCACCCCCGCCGACGTCTTCTCGCAGGTCTTCGACCTGAACTTCGACTGCGCCATGTTCGACCTGTTCTGCGCGTGGGGGGCGGGGGCCACCGTGGTCGTCGTCCCCCCGGCGGCCTACCGCGACCTTCCCGCCTTCTGCGCCGACCAGGGGATCACGGTGTGGTTCTCCACGCCGAGCGCCATCTCCCTGGTCCGCCGCATGGGCGGCCTGGGCGTGGGCGCGTTTCCCGCGCTCCGCTGGAGCTTCTTCGCCGGAGAGGCGCTGAGGTGCGAGGACGCGGCCGACTGGGAGCGGGCGGCGCCGGGCTCGATCGTGGAGAACCTGTACGGCCCGACCGAGCTGACCATCACCGTCAGCGTCCACCGCTGGTCGGCGGAGCTGTCGCCCGGGCTCGGTGTCAACGGCGTGGTGCCGATCGGCCTGATCCACGAGGGGCACGACCACTTCCTCCTCGCCGACGGCGAGGCCGAGGCCGGTGACGGGGCTGACGGGACCGGATCCGAGGAGACGACGGGGGAGGGGACGAGGGAGGGGACGGAGGGCGAGCTGTGCATCAGCGGTCCGCAGCTGACCCCCGGCTATCTCGACCCGGCCGACAACCTGGGGCGATTCCTGCGGCGCGGTTCCCGCGACTGGTACCGCACGGGTGACCGGGTGCGCCGGACCGCCGGCGGCGAGCTGGCCTACATCGGGCGGCTGGACGCCCAGGTGCAGGTGCAGGGGCTGCGGATCGAGCTGGCCGAGGTCGACCACGCCCTGCGGGCCTGCACCGGGGTCGAGGAGGCGGTGACGGTCGGCGTCCCCGTCAACGGGAGCGTCGAGCTGTACGCCTTCCACACCGGGGGAGGCACGCCGCCCGCGGTGCTCGCCAGGGAACTACGGAAGATCCTCCCCGACCAGATGATCCCCCGACATTTCCGGCATTTAGCGGAAATGCCCCTTAACTCCAATCGGAAAATCGACCGGTCGGCACTCAGGGGGAAGGCGGTCGAGCTTATTCAAGGGGTTTCCTAGGGGTGTGGCGCGCAGGGGCGGCACCGTAGCCTTTTAAAGGGGGATATTTCCGCCTTTATGGTTTAGGTCGTTGTCCTTTCCTCGAGGCTGTGGAGAGCTCGATGGGCGTAACACACACGAATTCCGAACCCGGCGCGCGGCCGGGCACACTTATCCATTCCCTGCTGGACGAGGCCGTGGCCGAGGCGCCCTCCGCGCGGGCCGTCCGCGACGCGGCCGGCGAGTGGAGCTACGCGCGGCTCGGCGAGCTGAGCCACGCGGTCGGCGCGTGGCTGCACGGGCAGGGCGTGGAACGGGGCGACCGGGTCCTGGTCCAGCTGCCGAGCACCCGGGAGACGGTCGCCCTGCTGTACGGGGCCTCCCGGCGCGGCGCGATCCTCGTGCCGATCAACCCCGCCATGAAGGCCTTCCACCTGAGCGCCGTCGTCGCGAACGCCGAACCCCGCCTGATCATCACCACCGGCGAGCGGGTCGCCGACCTGGCGGAGCTCAGCTCGGTGCCGGTGCACGCCCTGGAGTCCGTCTGGGCCGAGGTCGAGACGCTGGCCAGGCTGGAGGTCGGCGCGGAACCGGTCGAGGTCGAGCCGGACGACGTCGCGGTGCTGGTCTACACCTCGGGCAGCACCGCCGTGCCCAAGGCGGTGGTGTGCCCGCACGCCCAGGTGACGTTCGCCACCCGGGCCATCACCGGGGAGCTCGGCTACCGCCCCGACGACGTCGTGTTCTGCCGCTTCCCGCTGTCCTGGGACTACGGCCTCTACAAGGTGCTGATGACCTGCGTCGCGCGCGCCGAGATCGTCCTCGCCGACGGGGACTCCGACCTCGTACTGCTGCGCCGCATGCGCGAGACCGGCGCCACCGTGGTGCCCATCGTGCCGTCCCTGGCCACCATGATCGCCACACTGGCGCGGCGCGAGGTCGAGGCCCCGCCGCCGGTCCGGATGTTCACCAACACCGGCGCCGCGCTGCCCGCGCCGACGATCGAGGCGCTGCGCGCAGCCTTCCCCGGCGTCCGGGTGGTCCGGCAGTTCGGCCAGACGGAGTGCAAACGCATCTCGATCATGCCTCCCGAGCAGGACAGGGAGAAGCCGGACTCCGTCGGCCGCCCGCTGCCGGGCACCCGGGTGCTGATCCTGGACGATGACGGCGCCCCCGTGCCTGACGGGCAGGTCGGCGAGATCGTGGTCACCGGCCCCCACGTGATGCCCGGCTACTGGCGTAACCCCGAGGTCACCGCACGCACCTTCCGCCGTGACGAGAGCACCGGCGAGCTGCGCCTGCACACCGGCGACTACGGCTCCCTCGACGAGGAGGGCTACCTCTACTTCGAGGGCCGCCGCGACGACATGTTCAAACGCAAGGGAATCCGGATGAGCACCGTCGAGATCGAGGCCGCGGCGATGGACCTGCCCGGGGTGCGGGCGGCCGCCGTACTGCCGCCGACCCCGCAGCGCGACCTCGCGCTGTGCGTGGAGACCGACCTGGCGCCCCACATCGTGCTGCGGGAGCTGGCCCGGCGCCTGGAGCCCGCCAAGGTGCCCGCGCTGTGCCGTACCGTGAGCGACCTTCCCCTCACGCTGCACGGCAAGAACGAGCGGGCCAAGCTCGCCGAGCTGTTCGAAGGGAGCCTTCGGTGATCGACCACGACGAGCTCGCCGCCCGGTTCGGCACCCCGCTCTACGTCTACGACCTGGACCGCGTCGCCGCGGCGCGCCGCGACCTGTTCGCCACGCTGCCCGAGGGGTTCGCGCTCTACTACGCGATCAAGGCCAACCCGCACCCCGACGTGGTGCGCGCGATGCGCGAGGGCGAGGGCCCCGCCTGCCGGACGGAGATCAGCTCGACCGGGGAACTGGCCGCCGCGCTCGAGGCGGGCTTCTCCGGCGCCGACTGCCTCTACACCGGCCCCGGCAAGACGACGGCCGAGCTGCACGAGGTCATCGGCAAGGGGGTCCGCACCTTCTCCGTCGAGTCCGTCACCGACCTGCGGAGGATCGGCACGGTGGCCGCCTCGCACGGCGTGGTCGCCCGGTGCCTGCTGCGGATCAACAGCGCCACCTCCAGCTCGACGACCAGTATCCGGATGACCGGCACCCCCTCGCAGTTCGGCTTCGACAGCGAGACCCTGGCCGAGGTGCTGCCCGAGCTGCTGAACACCCCCGGAACGCGCGTCGCGGGCGCGCACCTGTTCTCGCTGAGCAACGCCAGGGACGAGGCGAGCCTCACGGCCGAGCTGCAGCACACCATCGCCGTGGCCGCCGGGCTCCAGGAGGAGCTCGGCGTGCCGATGGAGCTCCTCGACATCGGCGGCGGCTTCTCCGCCCCCTACGCCGTCCCCGGGGAGCGGCCGATCTACGGCAAGCTGTGCGGCGAGCTGGAGGCGGCGCTCGACACGCACTTCCCGCGCTGGCGCGACGGCACTCCCGAGGTCGCCTGCGAGTCGGGGCGCTACCTGGCGGGCGACTGCGGTCACCTGCTGGCCGAGGTCGTCAACATCAAGGAGAGCAGGGGCAGGAAGTTCGTCATTCTGGACGCCGGGATCAACACCTTCGGCGGCATGGCCGGTCTCGGCCGGCTGCTGCCGCCCGCCGTACGGCTGGCCCGCCCCGCCGCGCCCGCAGAGGAGACGGCGAGCCTCGTCGGCCCGCTGTGCACCCCCGGCGACGTCATCGGCAGGGAGGTCAAGGTTCCCCCGCTGGAGATCGGCGACGTCATCGCCGTCCCCAACGCGGGCGCCTACGGCGTCACCTCCAGCCTGCTGATGTTCCTCGGCAGGCCCGCGCCGGTCGAGGTGGCGGTGCGCGGCGGCGAGATCGTGTCCGTCTCGCGGCTGGACCACCGGCGCGCCTACCAGGCGACCGCGGCCCGATGAGCGAGTCCACCGAGCTGACCTCGCAGACCGGGCGGGGCGCCGCGGGACAGGCGCACGACCGCTCCCCGGCGGGGCGCGGCCAGACCGTGATCGTCACCACCGTGGCCTCCGACGCGCACACCTGGAACCTCGTCTTCCTGCAGCTGTTCCTCGAGGAACTCGGCTACGACGTGGTGAACCTGGGCCCCTGCGTGCCGGACGCCCTGCTCGTGGAGGAGTGCCGGGCGCGCAGGCCCGACCTGCTCGTCATCAGCAGCGTCAACGGCCACGGCTACCAGGAGGGGCTGCGGGTCATCAGGGAGCTGCGGGCGCACAGCGAGCTCGTCGACCTTCCCGTGACGATCGGCGGGAAGCTCGGGGTCGCCGGAGCGGAGAACGTCGCGCACATCGAGGAGCTGATGGCGGCGGGGTTCGACATGGTCTTCGAGGAAAGCGCGGGCGCGGGCGCGTTCCGGCACTTCCTCGACTCGCTGCCGCAGCGGGCGCTGCCGTGAGCGGCGTCGTGCCCGCCGCGGGCCGGGACACGGCCCGCGTGGTCCTCGGGGCCCCCGGGGCTCACAGTGGCTCCGGGGACCCCGGCGATGCCGGCGGCTTCGGGGGCTTCGGGGGCTTCGTGCTGCGCGCGCACGCCGCGGGCGCGCTCGTCGTGCAACCGCGCATGGGGTTCAGCGACCCCGCCGAGATGCGGGCCGGACTGCTCGCCACCCGGCAGGCGGCGGCGACCACGGTGGGCACGCTCACGCTCGACAGCTACACCAGGGTGGGGGACCGGCAGGCGGCGCGCACGGCGCTGCGGGCCGGTCTCCGGCTCAACGGGTACCCGATCGTCGAGCACGGCCCGGAGACGACCCGGCTGGTGCTCGACGGAGTCCAGGGGGAGGACTTCCCGATCCAGGTCCGGCACGGCTCGGCCACGCCGCTGGCCATCTTCGCCTCTCTCATGGAGTCCGGCATCGACGCCACCGAGGGCGGCCCGGTCTCCTACTGCCTGCCGTACGGGCGGGTGCCGCTGGCGGAGTCGGTGCGCAACTGGACCCGGTGCTGCGAGGTGTTCGCCCGGCTGCGCGAGGCCGGGCGGGAGCCGCACCTGGAGACGTTCGGCGGCTGCATGATGGGGCAGCTGTGCCCGCCCAGCCAGCTGGTGGCCATCAGCGTGCTGGAGGCGCTGTTCTTCTACCGGTACGGCCTGCGCAGCATCTCGGTCAGCTACGCCCAGCAGACGAACGCCGGGCAGGACCGGGAGGCGATCCTCGCGCTGCGCGCGCTCTGCGCCGAACTGCTGCCCGAGGCCGCCTGGCACGTCGTCGTCTACGCCTACATGGGCGTCTACCCGACGACCCCCGAGGGGGCCCACGAACTGCTGGCCCGCGCGGCCGAGCTGGCCGTCGCGACGGGCTCGGAGCGGCTCATCGTCAAGACTGTCGCGGAGGCGCACCGCATCCCCACGGTCGCCGAGAACGTCGCCGCGCTGGAGTTCGCCTCGGCCGTCGCCGCCAAGGCCCGGGCCTCCGGCCTTCCCGCCCGCGCTCCCGCGACCGCCGAGGACACCCAGACCTACCGGGAGGCCCGCGCCCTCGTCGAGGCCGTGCTCAACCTCGATCCGGACATCGGGCGCGCGCTGCTCCGGGCGTTCAGCCACGGCTACCTCGACATCCCCTACTGCGTCCACCCCGACAACAGGGGGCGGACCCGCAGTTACATCGACGAGGAGGGCCGCCTCCGGTGGGCCGAGATCGGCTCGCTTCCGCTGTCCCACGTCGTGCGGGGCGGCAGGACGGGGCGGATGACCTCGGCCGGACTGCTCGAGGCGCTGTCGTATGTGCAGCGGAAATTCGACAGTGAGTCCCCGGAGCTCAGGGGTGAGCTAGGGGTTCTTCCAAATATCCGCTTTTCGTAGCGTGTAGCCAGATATATCGATGCCATCGTGCGGTTTTCGCGCCCCACGAGTCGGTCCCGGGGAATTTCGTCCAAGGCATCGAAACGTCATTGAAATACATGAGTTCAGTGGGGCGACGCATGGACAACGAGCAGAGACTTCTTGACTACCTCAAGCGTGCGACCGCTGATCTGCGCACGGCCCGCCGGCGGCTGAGCGAAGTCGAGCAGCGAAACAACGAGCCGATCGCCGTCGTCGGAATGGGGTGCCGCTATCCCGGAGGGGTGTCGTCACCGGAGGATCTGTGGCGGCTGGTCGAAGCGGGCGTCGACGCCGTTTCGGATTTTCCCGCGGATCGCGGATGGGACGTCGAGGGGATATACGACCCCGAGCCAGGAAAAGCCGGGAAGAGTTACGCCAGGGAGGGCGGCTTTCTCTACGAGGCGGCCGAGTTCGACCCGGGCTTCTTCGGGATCTCGCCGCGTGAGGCGCTGGTGATGGATCCGCAGCAGCGGTTGCTGCTGGAGACCTCGTGGGAGGCGCTGGAGGACGCAGGGGTCGATCCGGTCTCGTTGAAGGGCAGTGCGACCGGCGTGTTCGCCGGGGTGATGTACCACGACTACGCGGGCAGCAGCGGTACGGGGGCGATCGTCTCCGGGCGGGTGGCCTACACGCTGGGCCTGGAGGGCCCGGCGGTGACGGTGGACACGGCCTGCTCGTCCTCTCTCGTCGCGATGCACTGGGCCATCCAGGCACTGCGCCAGGGCGAGTGCTCACTGGCGCTGGCGGGCGGGGTGACCGTGATGGCCACCCCCGAGACGTTCGTCGACTTCAGCCGGGAGCGCGGCCTGGCGGCGAACGGCCGGTGCAAGTCGTTCGCCGCGGCGGCCGACGGCACCGGCTGGGGCGAGGGCGTGGGCGTGCTGGTACTGGAGCGTCTGTCGGACGCCCGCCGTAACGGCCACACGATCCTGGCGCTCATCCGGGGCAGCGCGGTCAACCAGGACGGCGCCAGCAGCGGCCTGACCGCTCCGAACGGCCCGTCCCAGCAGCGGGTGATCCGCAGCGCGCTGGCCGCCGCCGGACTGGCGCCGTCGGACGTGGACGCCGTCGAGGCGCACGGGACCGGGACCACGCTGGGCGACCCGATCGAGGCGCAGGCGGTGATCGCCGCCTACGGGCAGGAGCGGGAGCGGCCGCTCTGGCTGGGTTCGCTGAAGTCGAACCTGGGTCACACCCAGGCAGCCGCGGGCGTCGGCGGCGTGATCAAGATGGTGCAGGCGATGCGGTACGGCGTGCTGCCGAAGACGCTGCACGTGGACCGGCCCACCCCGCAGGTGGACTGGTCGGCCGGAGCCGTGGAACTGCTGACCGAGCCGGTCGCGTGGCCGGTCACCGGCCGTCCCCGCCGGGCGGGGGTGTCGTCGTTCGGGATCAGCGGCACCAACGCCCACGTGATCGTCGAGCAGGCCCCGGCGGACGAGCCGGGGGAGAGTGCCGCCGAGGAGCTGGACTCCCCGGTCGCCGGCTGGCCCGCCGGCGTTCCGGTGCCCTGGGTGATCTCGGCGCGCGGCGGAGAGGCGCTGTCGGCGCAGGCGGGACGGTTGCTGGAGCACCTCCGGGAGCGGCCGGAAGCGGACGTGCTGGACGTCGGCTACGCGCTGGCGACGTCACGGGCCGCGCTCGAGGACCGCGCGGCGATCCTCGCCGAGGATCTGGACGCCGCGGCGCGCGGTCTGGCGGCGGTGGTCACCGGGGAGCCGTCCGCCGGGGTCTGCTACGGGGTGGCCGACGAGGGCCTGACCGCGGTGCTGTTCACCGGTCAGGGCAGTCAGCGTCTGGGGATGGGCCGGGAGCTGCACGCGGCCTTCCCGGTCTTCGCCGGGGCGTTCGACGAGGTGGTGGCGCGGCTGGATGCTCACCTGGAGCGTCCGCTGGCCGAGGTGATCTCCGGCGACGCCGGGGCGCTGGATCGGACGGAGTACACGCAGTGCGCGTTGTTCGCGGTGGAGGTGGCGCTGTTCCGGCTGGTGGAGTCCTGGGGCGTGCGTCCCGACTTCCTGGCGGGGCATTCGATCGGTGAGCTGGCCGCCGCCCACGTGGCCGGGGTTCTGACGCTGGAGGACGCGTGCGCGCTGGTCGCGGCACGCGGCCGGTTGATGCAGGAACTGCCGGAGGGCGGCGCGATGGTCGCGATCGCCGCCACCGAGGAGGAGGTCACGCCGTTCCTGACCGGCCGGGTGAGCATCGCCGCCGTCAACGGGCCGAAGGCACTGGTGATCTCCGGTGACGAGGGCGAGGTGCTGGAGATCGCGGCCCGGTTCGAGCGGACCAAGCGGTTGCGGGTCTCGCACGCCTTCCATTCCCCGCTGATGGACCCGATGCTCGCCGAGTTCCGGCGGGTGGCCGAGGGACTGTCGTACGGGGCGCCGAAGATCCCGGTCGTCTCCAACGTCACCGGGCAACTCGTCGAGACCTTCTCGGCCGGCTACTGGGTCGAGCACGTCCGCCAGGCCGTGCGCTTCTGCGACGGGATGCGGTTCCTGGAGGAGCGGGGGGTGACCCGCTTCCTGGAGCTGGGGCCGGACGCCGTCCTGACCGCCATGGCCCAGGGATGCGTGGACTCCGCCAAGGTCGCCCTGATCCCGGCACTGCGCAAGGAACGCCCCGAGGCGCGCGAACTGCTGTCGGCGCTGGCCCGGCTGCACGTGGCGGGCGCGCGGGTGGACTGGCAGGCGGTGTACGCCGGCAGCGGCGCCCGCCGGGCCGAACTGCCCACCTACGCCTTCCAGCGCAGGCGGTACTGGCTGGAGCCACCGGCCTCGCCGGGCGAGGTGTCGGCGGCGGGCCTGGCCTCCGCGGACCACCCGATGCTGTCGGCGGTTGTCGCGGTGCCGGGCGCCGACGGACCGGGGGCGGACGGGGTGGTGCTGACCGGCCGGGTGTCGCTGGGCTCGCACCAGTGGCTGGCCGATCACGTGATCTCCGGTGTGACGGTGCTGCCCGGCACCGCCTTCGTCGAACTGGCGATCCGCGCGGGCGACGAGGTCGGCTGCGGCCTCCTCGACGAGCTCACCCTGGAGGCGCCCCTGGTGGTGCCGCCGAAGGGCGGGGCCGCGCTGCAGGTCGTGGTGGGAGGCGGGGACGAGTACGGGCGGCGGCTCATCGAGGTGTACTCACGCCCGGTGGACGCCTCGGCGGAGGAGGCGTGGACCCGGCACGCCTCCGGCGTGGTCGGGCCCGACGCCTCGCCGGAACCGGCCTCGCTCGTGGTCTGGCCGCCGCGCGGCGCCGTGAGCGTGGACATCACCGGGGTGTACGAGGACCTGGCCGCGCAGGGCTACGAGTACGGCCCCGAGTTTCAGGGACTGCGGGCGGTCTGGCGGCGCGGCGACGAGATCTTCGCCGAGGTCGCCCTGGCCGAGGGGACCTCCGCCGAGGGGTTCGGGCTGCACCCGGCCCTGCTGGACGCCGCGCTGCACGCGGCGCTGGTCGCCGACGACGGCGGGCAGGAGACACAGCTGCCCTTCGCGTGGACCGGGGTGTCGCTGCACGCCGCCGGGGCCTCGGCCCTGCGGGTGCGGATAGCGCGCTCGGGCACGGCCTCGTCCATCGAGGTGGCCGACGAGACGGGCGTGCCCGTGGCGTCGGTCGGGTCGCTGGTTTCCCGCCCGGTGGCGGCCGAGCAACTGCGCGCCGCGGGACGAGGGGAGTCGCTGTTCCGGGTCGAGTGGTGGCCGTTCGCGGGCGGCCCGGCCGGTGTTTCGGACGCTGTTTCGGCCGGTGTTTCGGCCACTGTGCCCGCGCCGTGTGCGCTGGTCGGGGAGGACGCGTTCGGGCTGAGCGTGCTGCCGGGGGTCGCGGGCGTGTTCGCGGGTCTGGCGGAGCTGGCCGAGAGTACGGCGGTGCCGGAGGTGGTGCTGCTGTGCCCGGCGGGGCGGGGGGAGAGCGTTCCCCAGGCGGTGCGGTCGGTCACGGGCCGGGTGCTGGCCCTGCTGCGGGACTGGCCGGCCGACGAGCGGTTCGCCGGTTCGAAGCTCGTCGTGGTGACCCGGAGCGCGGTCTCCGTCGGCGGTGAGGAGACCTCCGACCTGGCGGGCGCCGCCGTGTGGGGTCTGGTCCGGGCCGCGCAGGCGGAGAACCCGGGCCGGTTCGTCCTGGTCGACCTGGACGGCAAGGGCGTGTCGCTGGAGGCGGTGCTCGCGGGCGTGAACGCCGGTGAGCCGGAGCTGGCGGTGCGCGAGGGCAAGGTGGTCGTGCCGAGGCTGGCCAGGGCGGCGGTGCGGGAGCTGGACTCGCCATGGGAGAACGCGGGCACGGTGCTCGTCACCGGCGGCACCGGTGGCCTGGGCGTGCTGGTGGCGCGGCACCTGGTGGCCGAGCACGGGGTGCGGAGCCTGGTGCTGGCCGGCCGTCGAGGCCTGGACGCGCCGGGCGCGGCCGAACTGCGGGCGGAGCTGGAGGACTTGGGCGCGCGGGTCGAGATCGCGGCCTGTGACGTGGCCGACCGCCGGGCAGTGGCCGTACTGCTGGCCGACATCCCCGACCTGACCGGGGTGGTGCACACGGCCGGAGTGCTGGACGACGGCGTGATCGCCTCCCTCACCCCCGAACGGCTGGACACGGTCTTCCGGCCCAAGGTCGACGCGGCGTGGAACCTGCACGAGCTGACCCTCAACCTGGACCTGACCGCGTTCGTGCTGTTCTCCTCGGTCGCCGGCGTCCTGGGCGCCCCCGGGCAGGGCAACTACGGCGCGGCCAACGTCTTCCTCGACGCGCTGGCCGTCCACCGGCGCGATCGGGGACTGCCCGCCACCTCCCTGGCCTGGGGCCTGTGGGCCGGACCCGGCATGGGCGGCGAACTGACCGATGAGGACCGCAAGCGGATCTCCCGGGGCGGGATCGCACCGCTCTCCCAGCGGGAGGGCCTGTCGCTCTTCGACCTCGCGACGCGGACGGACGACCCGGTCCTGCTGCCCGTCGCCCTGGACCTCGCGGCCTTCCGGACGCAGGGCGAGTCGCTGCCGCCGGTGATGCGCGCGCTGGTCGGGCCCGTCGCCCGCAGGGCCGCCGCGACCGGCCCGGCACGCGGATCGTCCCTGGGAACCCAGCTCGCCGCGCTCTCCGCGGCCGAGCGCACCGAGACCGTGATCAAGCTGGTCCGGGCGGAGATCGCGGCCGTGCTCGGCCACGACGGCGCGGACGCCGTCGACCCGGACCGCGCGTTCGCCAAGATGGGATTCGACTCGCTCAGCGCCGTCGAGCTCCGCAACCGGCTCAACACGGTGACCGGTCTCCGGCTCCCGTCGACGCTGGTGTTCGACTACCCCGCCCCCGCCGCGCTGGCGCGCTTCCTCGAGGCCGAACTGCTCGGCATCGCCGAGGAGCCCGAGGACTCGACGCCCGCGCCGGTGGACGGGGAGCCCATCGCGATCGTGGCCATGAGCTGCCGCTACCCCGGCGGCGTGACCAGCCCGGACGAGCTGTGGCAGCTGGTCGCCGAGGGGGGCGACGCCATCTCGGTGTTCCCCGACGACCGAGGATGGGACGTCGAGGGAATCTACGACCCGGAACCCGGCAAACCAGGCAAGACCTACACCCGCGAAGGCGGATTCCTCTACGACGCCGCGGACTTCGACCCCGACTTCTTCGGGATCAGCCCGCGCGAGGCCCTCGCCATGGACCCGCAGCAGCGGCTGGTGCTGGAGACCTCCTGGGAGGCGTTCGAACGCGCCGGGATCGACCCGGTGTCGCTGCGCGGCAGCCGTACCGGGGTGTTCGTCGGCGTCATGTACCACGACTACGGCAGCAGGTTCACCCAGGTGCCCGACAGCCTCGCGGGCTACCTCAGCAACGGCAGCCTGAGCAGCGTCGTCTCCGGGCGCGTCGCCTACGCCCTCGGGCTCGAAGGCCCCGCGGTGACGGTGGACACGGCCTGCTCGTCGTCGCTGGTCGCGATGCACTGGGCCATGCAGGCGCTGCGCCGGGGCGAGTGCTCGCTCGCGCTGGCCGGAGGCGTGGCGCTCATGTTCACCCCCGACGCCTTCCTGGACTTCGGCCGCCAGCGGGGCCTGGCGGCCGACGGCCGCTGCAAGCCGTTCGCCGCCGCGGCCGACGGCACCGGCTGGTCGGAGGGAGCCGGCCTGGTGCTGCTCGAACGACTCTCCGACGCCCGCCGCAACGGCCACCGGATCCTGGCCGTCGTCCGCGGCAGCGCCGTCAACCAGGACGGGGCGTCGAACGGCCTGACCGCCCCCAACGGCCCCTCCCAGCAGCGGGTGATCCGCCAGGCACTGGCCGGGGCGGGCCTCGAACCCGCCGACGTCGACGTGGTCGAGGCGCACGGGACCGGCACCACGCTGGGCGACCCGATCGAGGCCCAGGCCCTCATCGCCACCTACGGAAAGGACCGGGACCGGCCGCTCTGGCTGGGCTCGGTCAAGTCGAACCTCGGTCACACACAGGCCGCCGCGGGTGTGGCGGGTGTGATCAAGATGGTGCAGGCGATGCGGCACGGAGTGCTGCCCAGGACGTTGCACGTGGACGAGCCGACACCGCACGTCGACTGGTCGGAGGGAAGCGTCGAACTGCTCACCGAGCCGGTCGAGTGGCCGGCCGACGACCGTCCCCGCCGCGCCGGGGTGTCCTCCTTCGGGATCAGCGGCACCAACGCCCACGTCATCCTGGAGGAGCCCCCGGCGGACGAGCCGCCCGCCGAGGGGGAGAGCGTCCCGGCGGCCGAGCCGCCCGCCGTACCGCTCATCGTCACCGGGAACGGCGCCGAGGCCATGCGGGCGCAGGCCGCGCGGCTCATCCCCCTCGCGCAGGCACCGGACGGGCCGGACCTGGCCGACCTGGGCCTGTCCCTGGCGACCTCCCGCACCGCCTTCGCCGACCGCGCGGCCGTGGTCGCCGCCGACCGCGCCGAGGCCGTGCTCGGCCTGCGGCTGCTGGCCGACGGCGAGACCGCCCCCCACGTGGTCTCCGGCTCGGTGACCGGCGGCAGGCTGGCGTTCCTGTTCACCGGCCAGGGCGCGCAACGGGCCGCCATGGGGCGGGAGCTGTACGGCGCCTTCCCCGCCTTCGCCGAGGCCTTCGACGCCGCGTGCGCGCACCTGGACCCGGCGCTCGGCGTCACGCTGGCCGACGTCCTGCACGACGCGGACGCGCTGGACCGGACGGTCCACACCCAGGCCGCGCTCTTCACGCTCGAGGTGGCGCTGTACCGGCTGGTCGAGTCCTGGGGCGTCACCCCCGACCTCGTGGCCGGGCACTCCATCGGCGAGCTGGCCGCCGCCCACGTCGCCGGGGTCCTGTCGCTGGAGGACGCGTGCGCGCTGGTCGCGGCGCGCGGCCGGCTGATGCAGGCCCTGCCGGAGGGCGGGGCGATGGTCGCGGTCGTGGCCGCAGAGGAGGAGGTCCTTCCCCTCCTGAACGAAGGGGTGGGGATCGCGGCCGTCAACGGCCCCCGCTCCGTCGTCGTCTCCGGAGACGAGGAGGCGGTGACCGAACTCGCCGCCACCCTGGAGGCGCGGGGGCGCAAGACCCGGCGGCTGCGGGTCAGCCACGCCTTCCACTCGCACCGGATGGAGCCGATGCTGGCCGAGTTCCGGCAGGTGGCCGCCCGCCTGTCGTACGGGCCGCCGCTGATCCCGGTCGTCTCCACCGTCCACGGCGGGATCGCCACGGCCGAGGAGCTGGGCTCGCCCGACTACTGGGCCGGGCAGGTCCGCACCGAGGTGCGCTTCGCCGACGCGGTCCGCACGCTGCACGCCGAGGGCGTCACCGCCTTCCTCGAACTGGGACCGGACGCGGTGCTGTCGGCCATGGGCGGCGACTGCCTGCCGGGCGACGGGGACGGGGCCGCGGAGGCGCTGTTCGTGCCCGCGCTCCGCCGCGACCGGCCCGAGGCGCGGGAGCTGACGACGGCGCTCGCCCGGCTGCACGTGCGCGGCGTCCCCGTCGGCTGGGAGACCTTCTACGCCGGTACGGCGGCCCGCCGGGTGGAACTGCCCACCTACCCCTTCCAGCGCAGCCGCTTCTGGCTGGACGCGACCGCGACCGGCGCGGACGCCGCCGAGTACGGCCAGGTCGCGGCCGGACACCCGCTGCTCGGCGCCGTCGTGACGCTCCCCGACTCGGGCGGGGTCGTCCTGACCGGACGGCTCTCCCTGCGCGCGCAGCCGTGGCTGGCCGACCACACCGTGATGGGACGGGTGGTCGTGCCGGGTACGGCCTTCGCCGAGCTGGCGATCCGCGCCGGTGACGAGGCCGGGTGCGGCCTGCTGGAGGAGCTCACCCTCTCCGCGCCACTGGTACTGCCCGCCAGGGGAGGCGTCGCGCTCCAGGTCGTGGTCGGAGCCCGGGACGAGGCGGGACGCCGCTCGCTGGCGGTGTACGCGCGAGGCGACGACGACACCGGCGAGGACGGCTGGACCCGGCACGCGACCGGCGTGCTGGCCGAGGACGACCGGCAGCCCCCGGCCGCACTCGCCGAATGGCCGCCGCCGGGAGCCGTCCCGGTGGAACTGGAGGACCTCTACGGGCGGCTGGCCGACCTGGGCTACGGCTACGGCCCGGCGTTCCAGGGCCTGCGGGCCGCCTGGCGACGCGGAACCGAGGTGTTCGCGGAGGTCGCCGTCGAGGCCGTGGACGCCGACCGGTTCGGCCTCCACCCCGCTCTCTTCGACGCCGCCCTGCACGCCAACCTCCTGGGCGATGATCTGGACCGGCCGATGCTGCCGTTCGCCTGGAACGGGGTGAGGCTGCACGCCGCGGGCGCCTCCTCGCTGCGGATCCGGATCTCCTCGCCCACCCCCGCCTCCGTCTCCGTCGAGCTCGCCGACGCGACCGGCGCACCGGTGGCGTCGGTCGAGTCCCTGGTGGCCAGGCCGGTCTCGGCCGAGCAACTGGGCGCGGCGGCCGGAGGCGGGGACTCGCTGTTCCGGCTCGAATGGCAGCCGGTCCAGGGCGACGGGACGGCTCCGTCCACACGGGACTGGGCGGTCCTCGGCGACGGACCGGACCTGGGCGAGGACGTCCCCCGCCACCCGGACCTGGCCGCGCTGGCCTCGCGCGAGAACGGCGGGAACGGCGGGAACGGCGGGAACGGCGGGGACGGCGGGAACACAGTGCCCGAGGTCGTGTTCCTGCCGGTCCCCGTCCCGGCCGGCGTTCCGGCCGACGTCCCCGCCGCGGTGCGGACCTCGGTCGACACCGTCCTCACCACGCTGCGCGAGTGGCTCGCCGACGAGCGTTTCGCCGCCGCCAGGCTCGTGGTCGTGACCGGCGGGCGGGCCGCGGGCCTGGCGCACGCGCCGGTACGCGGCCTGGTGCGGGCGGCGCAGGAGGAGAACCCCGGGCGGTTCACGCTGATCGACCTGGACGCCGCATCGGACGGTACGTCGTACACCGCGTCGGAGACCGCGCCGGGTGGCGACCCGGGCGCCGCCTCCGGCACTCCTTCCGGCACTCCTTCCGGCACTCCTTTCGGCACTGTGGACCTTGGCTCGTTGCGGGCCGCGCTGACCTCAGGGGAACCCGAACTCGCGGTGCGCGACGGCGGGCTCCACGCCCCGAGACTGGTCCCGGTCTCCGACGTCCCCGATCCGGCCGGTCCGGTGTGGGACCCGGAGGGCACCGTCCTGATCACCGGCGGCACCGGCGGGCTCGGCGCGCTGGTCGCCCGGCACCTCGTCACCGGTCACGGCGTACGGCACCTGCTGCTGGTCGGCAGGAGGGGCCTCAGCGGGCCCGGTACCGCCGAACTGGCTGAGGAACTGCGAGGACTGGGCGCCGAGGTGACGGTCGCCGCCTGCGACGTGGCGGACAGGAAGGCCCTCGCCGGAGTGCTCGCCGCGATCACCCCGGAACACCCGCTGCGCGGGGTGGTGCACGCGGCCGGAGTGGTCGACAACGCGCTCCTGGCCTCGCTGACCCCCGAGCAGATGGAGGCCGTGCTGCGGCCCAAGGTGGACGCCGCCTGGCACCTGCACGAACTCACCCGCGATCTGGACCTGACCGCGTTCGTGCTGTTCTCCTCAGCGGCCGGGCTGGTGCTCGGCGCCGGACAGGCCAACTACGCGGCGGGGAACGCCTTCCTGGACGCCCTGGCCGAGGAGCGCGGGGCGGCCGGGCTGCCCGCGACGTCGCTCGCCTGGGGACTGTGGGCGGAGGAACGCGGCATGGCCGGGCTGCTGGACGAGGCGGGACGTCAGCGGATGCACCGGATGGGCATGCCGCCGATCTCCCCGGACGAGGGACTCACGCTGTTCGACACCTCCCTCACCGTCCCCGAGGCCGTCCTGGTGCCGATCCGGCTGGACCTCGCCACGCTGCGTGGCCGGGCCGACGGTGTGCCCGCGATGCTGCGCGGCCTGGTCCGTGCGCCGCTGCGCCGTACGGCGGGTGCCGCCGCGGGCGAACCGCCGCTGGCGCAGCGGCTGGCCGGGCTCTCCGAGGAGGACCGCGACCAGCTCCTGCTGGAGACGGTCGCCAAGCACGTCGCCGCCGCGCTCGGGCATGCCTCGGCCGCCTCGATCGATCCCCGGCGCGCCTTCCAGGAGCTGGGCTTCGACTCGCTGTCGGCGGTCGAGCTGCGCAACATGCTGGGCACGGCCACCGGGCTGCGCCTGCCCGCGACCCTGGTCTTCGACTACCCGACCCCCGTCGCCCTGGCCGAGCACATCAAGGCGCGGATCGACGTGGGACCCGCCGACCCGACACGCCCCCTGCTGGTCGAGGTCGACCGGCTGGAGGCGGCTCTGTCCGGGGTCACCCCGACGGACGGCGACCACGCCAAGATCACTGCTCGGCTCGAAGCCCTGCTGCGGAACTGGCGGGACACCCGTGACAGGACGGCGCAGGCCGTACCGAGCCAGGACCTGACTGCGGCCACCGACGACGAACTCTTCGCGGTCCTCGACAACGAACTGGGTATCCGATGAACGAATCACTGGCAGGCGACGACAGGCTCCGCGACTACCTCCGCCGGGCGACCGCCGAGCTGCAGCAGACCCGCGGACGCCTGCGCGCCCTGGAGGACAGGGACCGCGAGCCGATCGCGATCGTCGCGATGAGCTGCCGCTACCCCGGTGGGGTGACCTCCCCGGAGGAACTGTGGCGGCTGGTGGCGGAGGGCCGGGACGCGACCTCGGAGTTCCCCGCCGACCGCGGCTGGGACATCGACGGCATATACCACCCCGAACCCGATCAGCCGGGTAAGACCTACGTCCGCCGGGGCGGCTTCCTGCACGACGCCCCCGACTTCGACGCCGACTTCTTCGGAATCAGCCCGCGGGAGGCGGCGGTGGCCGACCCCCAGCAGCGGGTGCTGCTGGAGGCGGCCTGGGAGGTCTTCGAACGCGCCGGCATCGACCCGGAGACCGTCAAAGGCAGCCAGACCGGCGTGTTCACCGGCCTGATGTACAACGACTACTCGGGCGGCCAGCCGGGCGGCAGCCTCGTCTCCGGACGGGTCGCCTACAGTTTCGGCCTCGAGGGCCCCGCGGTGACGGTCGACACGGCCTGCTCGTCGTCGCTGGTCGCCCTGCACCTGGCGACGGCGGCGCTGCGCCGCGGAGAGTGCGCGCTCGCCCTGGCCGGAGGCGTCGCGGTGATGGGCACGCCCGACATGTTCGTGGAGTTCTGCAGGCAGCGCGGGCTGTCGCCCGACGGACGCGCCCGCTCGTTCTCCGCCGACGCCGACGGCACCGTGTGGTCGGAGGGCGTGGGCGTGCTGCTGCTTGAGCGCCTGTCCGACGCCCGCCGCAACGGTCACCCCGTGCTGGCCGTGGTACGCGGTTCGGCGGTCAACCAGGACGGTGCCTCGAACGGTCTGACCGCGCCGAACGGCCCCTCCCAGCAGCGGGTGATCGAGCAGGCGCTGGCCGCCTCCGGGCTCACCCCGGCCGACGTCGACGCCGTCGAGGCGCACGGGACCGGGACCATGCTGGGCGACCCGATCGAGGCGCAGGCGGTGATCGCGACCTACGGGCAGGACCGGGACCGGCCGCTCTGGCTGGGCTCGATCAAGTCCAACATCGGGCACCCCCAGGCCGCCGCGGCCATCGCGGGCGTGATCAAGATGGTGATGGCGATGCGGCACGGGATGCTGCCCAGGATCGTCCACCTGGACAAGCCGTCGCCGTACGTCGACTGGTCGGCCGGGGCCGTGGAACCGCTGACCGAATCGGTCGAGTGGCCGCGTAACGGTCATCCGCGCCGGGCGGGGGTGTCCTCCTTCGGATACAGCGGCACCAACGCGCATGTGATCATCGAGCAGGCGCCCGAGGAGACCGCCGCGTCCGGAGAACAGGACGAGCCGGGTGAGCCGGGCGAGCGGGACACGGAGCGGATCCCCGGAACCGTGCCCTGGCCGCTGTCCGCCAGAAGCGCCCAGGCGCTGCGCGCGCAGGCCGAGCGACTGCTGGAGTACGTCGAGGAGCGGCCCGACCTGCGTCCGGTGGACGTCGGGTATTCGCTGGTGGTGTCGCGGGCGGTGCTGGATCACCGTGCGGTGGTGGTGGGTGCCGGTCGGGATGAGCTGGTGCGGGGGTTGCGTGCGCTGGCCGGGGGGAGTGGGCTGCCGGGGCCGGTGGAGGGCGGTGGCCGTACGGCGGTGCTGTTCACCGGTCAGGGCAGTCAGCGTCTGGGGATGGGCCGGGAACTGCACGCGGCCTTCCCGGTCTTCGCCGGGGCGTTCGACGCGGTGTGCGCGGGCTTCGCCGGGGCGCTGGAGCGTCCGCTGGCCGGGGTGATCGCCGAGGACGCCGGGGCGCTGGATCGGACGGAGTACACGCAGTGCGCGTTGTTCGCGGTGGAGGTGGCGCTGTTCCGGCTGGCCGAGTCGTGGGGTGTCAGGCCGGATTTCCTGGCGGGGCATTCGATCGGTGAGCTGGCCGCCGCCCACGTGGCAGGGGTGCTGACGTTGGAGGACGCCTGCGCCCTGGTGGCGGCACGCGGCCGGTTGATGCAGGCCCTTCCCGAGGGTGGGGCGATGGTGGCGATCGCCGCACCCGAGGAGGACGTTGTCCCGTTCCTGACCGGCCGGGTGAGCGTCGCGGCGGTCAACGGGCCGGGGTCGGTGGTGATCTCCGGCGATGAGGACGCGGTGGCCGAGATCGCGGCCCGGTTCGAGCGGACGAAGCGGTTGCGGGTCTCGCACGCCTTCCATTCCCCGTTGATGGATCCGATGCTGGCCGAGTTCCGGCGGGTGGCCGAGGGACTGTCGTACGGGGCGCCGAAGATTCCGGTGGTCTCCAACGTCACCGGCCGGCTCGTTGAGGACTTCTCGGCCGATTACTGGGTCGAGCACGTCCGTCAGGCGGTGCGGTTCTGTGACGGGGTGCGGTTCCTGGAGGGTCAGGGGGTCGCCACGTTCTTGGAGTTGGGGCCGGATGCGGTGTTGTCGGCGATGGGTGCCGAGTGTCTGGCCGATCCGGACGCGGCCGTGTTCGTTTCGGTGCTGCGTCGCGATCGTGACGAGGCCCGTGAGGTGTTGTCGGCCCTGGGGCGTGTGCACGCCCGGGGTGGCCGGGTGGACTGGGCGGCGTTCTTCACCGGCTCCGGTGCGCGCCGGGTGGACCTGCCGACCTACGCCTTCCAGCGCAAGAGGTACTGGTCGCCGGACTTCCTGGCATACGCCTCGAAAACCGGTACGGACCCGGTGGACACGGCGTTCTGGCAGGCGGTCGAGGGTGGTGATCTCCCGTCGTTCGCGGCCGAGCTGGGAGTGGGGCCGCAGGCTCTCGAAGAGGTCCTGCCCGCGCTGTCGTCGTGGCGGCTCCGGCACCGTGAGCGTTCGCGGCTCGACACGTGGCGGTACCGGGTGACCTGGCAGCCGGTCCCCGTGTCCGTCACCGGCCCGACCGGTACGTGGGTGCTCGCGCTTCCCCCCGGACACGCCGACCACCCCCTGGTCGGCACGGTCACCCGTGGACTCGCCGCGCACGGCGCCCGGGTCGTCACGGTCGACATCGCCGACGCCGACGCCGTACGGCTCCGTGACACGCTGCCCGCCGAGCCGGTGGCCGGAGTACTTTCCCTGCTGGCGCTCGACGACCGGCCGCACCCCTCGCATCCCACGCTCTCCCGGGGAACGATGGCCACGATCGCCCTGGTGCGGGAGCTGGAGGCCGCAGCCGTACCCGCGCCCCTGTGGTGCGTCACCTCGCGGGCGGTGGCCTGGGCGGGAGAGCCCGCCAACCCGTTCCAGGCGGTGCTGTGGGGCCTCGGCACGGTACTGGCCCTGGAGAAGCCGGACACGTGGGGCGGCCTGATCGACCTGCCCGACGACGCCGACGAACATGTGGCCGACCTGCTGTGCGGCGTCCTGACAGGGGCCGAGGACCAGGTCGCCCTGCGCGACGGCGAGGTGTTCGCCCGCCGCATGGTCCGCGCTCCACTCGGTGGGGCGAGCGCACCGCGTTCCTGGCGGCCGCGTGGAACCGTACTGGTCACCGGGGGAACCGGCGGGGTCGGCGCGCACGTGGCCCGATGGCTGGCGGCCAACGGCGCCGAGCACGTGGTGCTGACCAGCCGCAGGGGCCGGGCGGCGGAGGGCGCGGCCGAGCTGGCCGACGAACTGGCCGTTCTCGGCGCCGAGGTGACGGTCGCCGCCTGCGACGTCGCCGACAGGCAGGCGCTGGGCCGGCTGATCGAGTCGCTGCCCGAGCCGCTCACCGCGGTGGTGCACGCCGCCGGTGTCATGCACGACCCGGTACCGCTGACGCGGATCCCGGCCGAGGAGTACGCCGAGATCGGCAGAGCCAAGATCGCGGGCGCGCTGAACCTGGACGAACTGCTCGCCGACCGTCCCCTGGACGCGTTCGTGCTGTTCTCCTCGGGGGCGGCGGTGTGGGGCAGCGCGGGCCAGGCGGCCTACGCGGGCGCGAACGCCTTCCTGGACGCCCTGGCCCAGCGGCGCAGGGCACGGGGGCTCACCGCGACCTCGATCGCGTGGGGCACCTGGGGCGGTGGCGGAATGGTCGACGAGGAGGTCGAGACACACGCCCGCAGGCTCGGGCTGCGGACCATGCACCCGGACTCGGCGATCGGCCTGCTCCAGCAGGCCCTCGACCACGACGAGAGCCACCTCGTCGTCGCCGACATCGAATGGGAGCGCTTCGTGCCCACGTACGTGCTCTCCCGCCCGCGCCCGCTGCTGGACGCGCTGCCCGAGGTGCGCGCCATCGTCGACGACGACCTCTCGGAAGCCCGTCCCGAGGGTTCGGAACTGGCGGAGCGCCTGGCCGCGATGCCGGAGTCCGAGCGGGACCGCGTGCTGCTCGACCTCGTGCGGACCCAGGTCGCCGCCGTCCTCGGATATGACGACGTGGGCACGGTCGAGCCGCGGCGGGCGTTCAAGGAACTCGGTTTCGACTCCGTCACCGCCGTCGACTTCCGCAACCAGCTGAGCGCTGCGGTCGGCAGAAGACTTCCCGCCACCGTGATCTTCGACTACGCCAGCCCCGCCGCGCTGGCCGACCACCTGCGCGCCGAACTCTGCCCGGAGGACGGCGACCCGGTCACGGCCGAGCTCGACCGCCTGGAGGCGATGGTGGCGGCCCTTCCCGACGCGGAGGCCGAACGCACCCGGCTCGCCGCCCGGCTGCGGACCATCCTGGCGCGGCTCGGCCCGGCCGACGGGGCGGTCGTCGCCGACCGGCTGGAGGACGCGACGGCCGACGACGTCTTCGACTTCATCGACAGAGAGCTCGGGCTGGCCTGACCAGGGGCCCGGACAAAAGACGACTGCGAGGCTCAGATGGCGGATCAGGACAAGCTTCTCGACTACCTCAAGCGGGTGACGGCCGACCTCGCCCAGACACGCCGACGCCTGAGCGAGGTCGAGGCCGAGGAGCGGGAGCCGATCGCGATCGTCGCGATGAGCTGCCGCTACCCCGGAGGCGTACGTTCGCCCGAGGACCTGTGGCGGCTGGTGGCGGAGGGCGTGGACGCCATCGGAGAGTTCCCCTGGGAGCGGGGCTGGGACCCCGAGGAACTGCACGGCGGCGATCCGGAACGGCGCGGCACGAGCTACGTCCACGAGGGCGGCTTCATCGACGACGTGGCCGGGTTCGACCCGGGCTTCTTCGGCATCGCGCCGCGTGAGGCGCTGGCGATGGACCCGCAGCAGCGGCTGGCGCTCGAACTGTCCTGGGAGGCGTTCGAGCGCGCGGGCATCGACCCGGAGTCCCTGCGCGGCACGAGCGTCGGCGTGTTCACCGGTTCCGGCGGCCAGGACTACATGGGCCTCATGGCCGCGATGCCGGAGGTCACGGAGGCCTACATCAGCACGGGCGGCTCGGCCGCCGTGATCTCGGGCCGGGTGTCCTACACGCTCGGCCTCGAAGGCCCCGCCATGACGGTGGACACCGCGTGCTCCTCCTCTCTGGTGGCGCTCCACATCGCGTGCCAGGCGCTGCGCCGCGGCGAGTGCACGATGGCGCTGGCCGGTGGCGTGCTGGTGATGTCCACCCCCGGCCCGTTCATCGCCTTCAGCCGCCAGCGGGGCCTGGCGGCCGACGGCCGCTGCAAGGCGTTCTCCGACGACGCGGACGGCACCGGCTGGGCCGAGGGCGCGGGCATACTGCTGCTTGAGCGCCTGTCGGACGCCAGACGCAACGGGCACGACGTGCTGGCCGTCATATCCGGGTCCGCCGTCAACCAGGACGGCGCCTCGAACGGCCTGACCGCGCCGAACGGCCCCTCGCAGCAGCGGGTGATCCGCCAGGCGCTGGCCGCCGCGGGGCTGACGCCGGCGGACGTGGACGCCGTCGAGGGGCACGGCACCGGTACGGCGCTGGGCGACCCGATCGAGGCGCAGGCGGTGATCGCCACCTACGGGCAGGGCCGGGAGCGGCCGCTCTGGCTGGGCTCGCTGAAGTCGAACATCGGTCACGCGCAGGCGGCGGCCGGTGTCGGCGGTGTGATCAAGATGGTGATGGCGCTGCGGCACGGGCTGCTCCCGAAGACGCTGCACGTGAGTGCGCCGACCTCGCACGTCGACTGGTCGGCGGGCGACGTCCGGCTGCTCACCGAGGCGAGGCCCTGGCCGGACGGCGGACGTGCCCGCAGGGCGGGAGTCTCCTCGTTCGGGGTGAGCGGCACCAACGCGCACGTGATCGTCGAGCAGGCCCCGGTGGACGAGCCGGGGGAGGAGACCGCCGCCGAGCCGGACGCCCCGGTCGCGGACCGGGCCGCCGGGATTCCGGTGGCGTGGCCGGTCTCGGCGCGCGGCGGGGAGGCACTGTCGGCGCAGGCGGGACGGTTGCTGGAGTACGTCGAGGAGCGGCCCGAGCTGCGTCCGGTCGACGTGGGCCACTCGCTGGCGACGTCACGGGCCGCGCTGGAACACCGCGCCGTGATCGTGGGCGCCGACCGTGAGGAACTGGTGCGCGGACTGCGCGCGCTGGCCGCGGGCGAGCCGTCCGCCGACGTGTCGCGAGGGATCGTGGGCGACGGCCTGACCGCGGTGCTGTTCACCGGTCAGGGCAGTCAGCGTCTGGGGATGGGCCGGGAGTTGCACGCGGCCTTCCCCGCGTTCGCCGGGGCGTTCGACGAGGTGGTGGCGCGGTTGGACGTTCATCTGGAGCGTCCGCTGGCCGAGGTGATCGCCGAGGACGCCGAACTGCTGAGCCAGACGGCCTATACGCAGTGTGCGTTGTTCGCGGTGGAGGTGGCGCTGTTCCGGCTGGTGGAGTCGTGGGGTGTGCGCCCGGATTTCCTGGCGGGGCATTCGATCGGTGAGCTGGCCGCCGCGCATGTGGCGGGGGTCCTGACGCTGGAGGACGCCTGCGCGCTGGTCGCGGCACGTGGCCGGTTGATGCAGGCACTTCCGGAGGGTGGGGCGATGGTCGCGGTCGCCGCACCCGAAGAGGACGTTGTCCCGTTCCTGACGGACCGGGTGAGCATTGCCGCCGTCAACGGGCCGACGTCGGTGGTGATCTCCGGCGATGAGGACGCGGTGACCGAGATCGCCGCCCGGTTCGAGCGGACCAAGCGGCTGCGGGTCTCGCACGCCTTCCACTCGCCGCTGATGGATCCGATGCTGGCCGAGTTCCGCCGTGTCGCCGAGGAACTGTCGTATGGGACGCCGAAGATCCCGGTGGTCTCCAACGTCACCGGGCGGCTCGTTGAGGACTTCTCGGCCGACTACTGGGTGCGGCACGTGCGGGAGGCCGTCCGTTTCCACGACGGGGTGCGGTTCCTGGAGGGCCAGGGAGTCGCCACGTTCCTGGAGCTGGGACCCGACGCCGTGCTGACCGGTATGGCTCGGGACTTCGTGGATCCCGCGAAGGCCGTTCTGGTTCCGGCGCTGCGCCGCGATCGTGACGAGGCCCGCGAACTGCTGTCGGCCCTGGGCCGCCTGCACCTCCAAGGCGTGCGGGTGGACTGGCGGGCGGTGTACGGCGGCAGCGGCGCCAGGCGGGTCGAGCTGCCCACCTACGCCTTCCAGCGAGAGCGGTACTGGCTGGACGTTCCGGCGGTCGGTGACGTGACGGCGGCGGGCCTGGCCGCGGCGGACCACCCGCTGCTGGGAGCGGCGGTCAGGCTCGCGGGCTCGGGCGGAGTCGTGTGCACGGGCCGGCTGTCCCTGCGGACCCATCCGTGGCTGGCCGACCACGTGGTCGGCGGCGCGGTCGTCTTCCCCGGCACGGGCCTGCTGGAGCTGGTGATCCGCGCGGGCGACCAGGCCGGTTGCGCCCTGGTGGAGGAGCTGACGCTGGAGGCGCCGCTGGTGCTGCCCGCCTACGGCGGGGTCCAGATCCAGGTCGTGGTCGGCGGGCCCGACGAGCGCGGAGCCCGTTCCGTGGGGGTGTACTCGCGACCTGAGCGGACGGCCGACGAGGCGTTCGGCGAGGAGCCCTGGACGCGGCACGCCGACGGAGTGCTGGTCGTGGGGGAGCGCGGGGCGTCCTTCGACCTGGTCGCGTGGCCGCCGTCCGGCGCGGTACCCCTTGAGGTGGAGCACCTCTACGACGAGCTGGCCGGTGCCGGACTGGTCTACGGTCCCGTTTTCCGGGGACTGCGGGCGGCCTGGCGGCGCGGGGAGGACGTATTCGCCGAGGTCACCCTGGCCGAGGCCGCCGCCAGAGAGGCGGACCGGTTCGGGCTGCACCCGGCGGCGTTCGACTCGGGGCTGCACGCCATGGGACTCGAGGCCCCCGGCGCTTCGGAGACCGGTGGATCGGGGCGGGTGCCGTTCTCGTGGGCGGGGGTCTCGCTCCACGCGACAGGGGCCTCGAACCTCCGGTTGAGGCTGTCTCCCGCGGCCGGAGACGGCGTCTCGGTCGAGGTCGCCGACGCGACGGGCCGTCCGGTGGCATCGGTGGACAGGCTGGTCGCCAGGCCCGTGTCGGCCGACCGGGTGGCGGGAGCCACGGCCGGTGCGGAGTCGCTGTTCCGGGTGGAGTGGAGCCCGCTCTCCGTCGAACCGGCGGACCGGGTCGGCGAGGGCTGGGCGGTCGTCGGCGGCGGAGGTGCCGTCTTTATTGACGAAGTCGTGTCATATCCGGATATGGCGGCACTGGTCGATGCCGTGGAGGCGGGCGCCGCCGTACCGGATGTCGTGGTCGTGGACGGCGTACCGGTTCGTGAGCACGAGGGTTCCGTCGCGGGTGCCGCGACGGGCGGTGCCCTGGCCCTGCTGCAGGACTGGCTGGCCGACGAGCGGTTCGCCGGGGCGAAGCTGGTGCTCGTGACGCCGGACCCGGTGGGCGAGGAGGCGGCCGATCTCGCCGGGGCGGCGGTGCGAGGTCTGACGCGCTCGGCGCAGTCGGAGAACCCGGGCCGTCTAGTGCTGGTCGGTACGGACGGTTCCGATGTCCCGGGAGGGCTGCTGGCCTCCGCGCTGGCGCTGGAGGAGCCGGAACTCGCGGTTCGCGAGGGCGAGGTCTGGGTTCCGCGGCTGGTCCGGATCACGGCGGGCTCGGCGTGTCCGGCGGCCGGTCCGGTCTGGGGCGCGGGTGCGGTGCTGATCACCGGCGGTACGGGTGGCCTGGGTGCGCTGGTCGCCCGGCACCTGGTGGCCGAGCACGGGGTACGGGGTCTGGTGCTGGCCGGTCGCCGGGGCCTGGAAGCTCCGGGCGCCGCCGAACTGCGTGTAGAGCTGGAGGGACTGGGCGCGCGGGTCGAGGTCGCGGCCTGCGACGTGGCCGATCGGGAGGCGCTGGCCGCCCTGCTGGCCGGCATCCCCGACCTGACCGGGGTCGTCCACGCCGCAGGGGTGCTGGACGACGGTGTGATCGCCTCGCTGACCCCGGAGCGGTTGGACGCGGTGCTGCGGCCCAAGGTGGACGCCGCCTGGTACCTGCACGAGCTGACCCTTCACCTGGATCTGACCGCGTTCGTGCTGTTCTCGTCGGTCGCCGGGGTTCTGGGCGCCCCCGGGCAGGGCAACTACGCGGCGGCCAACGCCTTCCTCGACGCGCTGGCCGTCCACCGGCGCGATCGGGGACTGGCCGGGCAGTCGCTGGCGTGGGGTCTGTGGGCCGGGCCTGGCATGGGTGGGGAACTGGCCGAAGACGACCGCAGGCGCATCTCCAAGGGCGGGATCGCGCCGCTGCCGGTGGCCGAGGGGCTGGCCCTGTTCACCGCCGCCACCGCTCTCGGCGACCCGGTGGTCGTCCCGGCCAGGCTGGAGCCCTCGGCGCTGCGCGCGCAGGGCGACGCGCTACCCCCCGTACTGCGCGGCCTGGTGGGACGCGCCCCCCGGCGCGCCGCCTCGACCGGCGTGTCCACGACCTCGTCGCTCGGCGAGCGGCTCGCCGTACTGCCCGAGGCCGAGCGCCTCGACGCGGTGCTGCGGCTGGTGCGGGTGCACGTGGCGGCGGTTCTGGGGTACGGCGCGCCCGAGGCGATCGAGCCGGGCCGGGCGTTCCAGGACCTCGGATTCGACTCGCTGGCGGCCGTGGAACTGCGCAACGTGCTGGGTACGGCCACCGGCCTGCGGCTGCCGCCCACGCTGGTGTTCGACTACCCCAGCTCGGACGCGCTCGCCGCCTACCTGCTGGCGCAGGTCTCCGGCTCGGCCGCCCCGGAGGCGCGGGCGGACAGGGCGATCGCGGTGGTGGACGGCGAGCCGATCGTGATCGTGGGAATGGGATGCCGTTATCCGGGAGGGGTGTCGTCGCCGGAGGACCTGTGGCGTCTGGTGAGCGCCGGGGGCGACGCGATCGGGGAGTTCCCCGAGGACCGGGGCTGGGACGTCGGGCGGCTGTACGACCCGTCGGGTGAGCGGCCGGACACGTCGTACACCAAGCAGGGCGGGTTCCTGCACGACGCCGCCGAGTTCGACCCGGGCTTCTTCGGGATCTCGCCGCGTGAGGCGCTGGTGATGGATCCGCAGCAGCGGTTGCTGCTGGAGACCTCGTGGGAGGCGCTGGAGAGCGCCGGGGTCGATCCGGTCTCGTTGAAGGGCAGTGCGACCGGCGTGTTCGCCGGGGTGATGTACCACGACTACACCGGCAGCAGTAGTACGGGGGCGATCGTCTCCGGCCGGGTGGCCTACACGCTGGGCCTGGAGGGCCCGGCGGTGACGGTGGACACGGCCTGCTCGTCGTCGCTGGTCGCGATGCACCTGGCGGCCCAGGCGCTGCGTCAGGGCGAGTGCTCGCTGGCGCTGGCGGGCGGTGTCACCGTGATGGCCACCCCGGAGACGCTGGTGGAGTTCAGCCGGCAGGGGGCGCTCTCCCGCAACGGCCGGTGCAAGTCGTTCGCCGCGGCGGCCGACGGCACCGGCTGGAGCGAGGGCGTGGGTGTGCTGGTGCTGGAGCGTCTGTCGGACGCCCGGCGCAACGGTCACACGATCCTGGCGCTCATCCGGGGCAGCGCGGTCAACCAGGACGGCGCCTCGAACGGTCTGACCGCCCCGAATGGCCCATCCCAGCAGCGGGTGATCCGCAGCGCGCTGGCCGCCGCGGGGCTGGCGCCGTCGGACGTGGACGTGGTCGAGGCGCACGGGACCGGGACCACGCTGGGCGACCCGATCGAGGCGCAGGCGGTGATCGCGACCTATGGGCAGGGGCGGGAGCGGCCGCTCTGGCTGGGGTCGGTGAAGTCGAATCTGGGGCATACGCAGGCCGCCGCGGGTGTGGCGGGTGTGATCAAGATGGTGGAGGCGATGCGGCACGGTGTGCTGCCGAAGACGTTGCACGTGGACGAGCCGTCGCCGCAGGTGGACTGGTCGGCCGGGGCCGTGGAGCTGCTGGCCGAGCCGGTGGAGTGGCCGCGTAACGGTCATCCGCGCCGGGCGGGGGTGTCCTCCTTCGGCATCAGCGGCACCAACGCCCACCTGATCATCGAGCAGGCGCCCGAGGAGCCGGAGCCGGTTCGGGAGCGTCCGGTTTCGGCGCCGGTGCCCTGGACGCTGTCGGCGCGGAGCGAGGAGGCGCTGTCCGCCCAGGCCGGACGGCTGCTGGAGTACATGGACGGGTCGCCCGAGGCGAACCCGCTGGACGTCGGATACTCGCTGGCGACGTCGCGGGCGGTGCTGGACCACCGCGCGGTGGTCGTGGGCGCCGACCGTGAGGAGCTCGCGCGCGGGTTGCGCGGACTGGTGGAAGGCGGATCCGGCACACGTCCGGCGCGCTCGGGAAGCCGTACGGCGGTGCTGTTCACCGGTCAGGGCAGTCAGCGTCTGGGGATGGGCCGGGAACTACACGCGGCCTTCCCCGCCTTCGCCGGGGCGTTCGACGAGGTCGTGGCGCGGCTGGACGTTCACCTGGAGCGTCCGCTGGCCCGGGTGATCGCTGAGGACGCCGAACTGCTGAGCCAGACGGCCTACACGCAGTGCGCGTTGTTCGCGGTGGAGGTGGCGCTGTTCCGGCTGGTGGAGTCGTGGGGTGTGCGCCCGGATTTCCTGGCGGGGCATTCGATCGGTGAGCTGGCCGCCGCCCACGTGGCGGGGGTCCTGACGCTGGAGGACGCCTGCGCCCTGGTCGCGGCACGCGGCCGGTTGATGCAGGCCCTTCCGGAGGGCGGGGCGATGGTGGCGGTCGCCGCACCCGAGGAGGACGTTGTCCCGTTCCTGACCGGCCGGGTGAGCGTCGCGGCGGTCAACGGGCCGGGGTCGGTGGTGATCTCCGGCGATGAGGACGCGGTGGCCGAGATCGCGGCCCGGTTCGAGCGGACCAAGCGGCTGAGGGTCTCGCACGCCTTCCATTCCCCGCTGATGGATCCGATGCTGGCCGATTTCCGTGAGGTGGCCGAAGGTCTGGTCTACGCCCCGCCGAAGATTCCGGTGGTCTCCAATGTCACCGGGCGGCTCGTTGAGGACTTCTCGGCCGGCTACTGGGTCGAGCACGTCCGTCAGGCCGTCCGGTTCTGTGACGGGGTGCGGTTCCTGGAGGGCCAGGGCGTGAGCACGTTCTTGGAGTTGGGGCCGGATGCGGTGTTGTCGGCGATGGGTGCCGAGTGTCTGGCCGATCCGGACGCGGCCGTGTTCGTTTCGGTGCTGCGCCGCGATCGTGACGAGGCCCGTGAGGTGTTGTCGGCCTTGGGGCGTGTGCACGCCCGGGGTGGCCGGGTGGACTGGGCGGCGTTCTTCGTCGGCTCCGGTGCCCGCCGGGTGGACCTGCCCACCTACGCCTTCCAGCGTAAGAGGTTCTGGCTGGAGGCGCCCGCCGTACGCGGGGACGTGACGGCGGCGGGCCTGGCGGAGGCCGACCACCCGATGCTCGGCGCGGCGGTGCGGCTTCCCGATTCCGACGGGGTCGTGGTGACGGGACGCCTGTCGGTGGAGACCCACCCCTGGCTGGCCGAGCACGTCGTGCTGGACGCGGTGGTCGTGCCCGGGGCCGCGCTGGTCGAGCTGGTGATCTGGACGGGTGACCAGGTCGGCTGCGCCGTGGTGGAGGAGCTGACGATGGAGGCGCCGCTGGTGCTTCCGGAGCGAGGCGCGGTCCAGGTCCAGCTCGTGGTCGGCGGTGCCGACGAGGAGGGTGCGCGTTCCGTCGCCGTGTACTCGCGGCCGGAGCACGCGGGACCTGCGCGGGCGCGTCTCGCGGACGTGCCGTGGACCCGCCACGCCACCGGCCTGCTCGGAGCCGCCGATCGGAGCATCCCGCCCGCTCCGGCACAGTGGCCGCCCGCCGGCGCGGAACCGCTCGCGGTGGCGGGCCTGTACGGCGAGCTGGCCGAGGCCGGACTGACGTACGGGCCGGTGTTCCAGGGACTGCGGGCGGCCTGGCGGCGCGGTGACGAGGTGTTCGCCGAGGTGGCCCTGCCCGAGGGGACCTCCGTCGAGGGGTTCGGGCTGTATCCGGCGCTGCTGGACGCGGCGCTGCACGGGACGGCTCTTCTCGGCGAGGACGAGAACGGGACGCGGCTCCCGTTCGCCTGGTCCGGGGTGTCGTTGCACGCGACGGGCGCCTCGGCGGCGCGGGTACGGATTTCCCGGCTCGGTCCCGACCGGGTGGCGCTGGAACTGACCGACGCGAGCGGTGCCCCCCTGGCGTCGGTGGCGTCGCTGGTGACACGGACGATCTCCCCGGCACAGCTGTCCGGCACCGGAGGGCGGGATTCGCTCTTTCGGGTCGAGTGGCGGCCGGTCGCGGCGGGTCATGCCGTCGTGCCCGCTTCGTGTGTGCTGGTCGGGGAGGACGCGTTCGGGCTGAGCGTGCTGCCGGAGGTCGCCGGCGTGCACGCCGGTCTGGCGGAGCTGGGCGAGGGGACGGCGGTACCGGAGGTGGTGCTGCTGTCGGTCGCCCCGGTGCCGGGAGACGTTCCCGAGGCGGTGCGCTCGGTCACCCACCGGATGCTGGCGCTGCTGCGGGACTGGCCGGCCGACGAGCGGTTCGCCGGTTCGAAGCTCGTCGTGGTGACCCGGGGCGCGGTCTCCACCACAGACGAGGACGTGGACGACCTGGCCGGGGCCGCCGCCTGGGGCCTGGTCCGGGCCGCGCAGGCGGAGAACCCCGACAGGTTCGCGCTGGTCGACCTGGACCAGCGGGGCCTTTCCCTGGAGGCGGTGCTCGCGGGCGTGCACGCGGGTGAGTCCGAGCTGGCGGTGCGCGAGGGCAAGGTGGTGGTGCCGAGGCTGGCCAGGGTCGCGGCGGGTGAGCGGATCTCGCCGTGGAGCGGGGCGGGCACGGTGCTGGTCACCGGCGGCACCGGCGGTCTGGGTGCGCTGGTGGCGCGGCACCTGGTGGCCGAGCACGGGGTGTGGAGCCTGGTGCTGGCCGGTCGCCGGGGCCTGGAGGCTCCGGGTGCGGCCGAGTTGCGGGCGGAGCTGGAGGAGCTGGGCGCGCGGGTCGAGGTCGCGGCCTGCGACGTGGCCGACCGGGAGGCGCTGGCCGCCCTGCTGGCCGGGATCCCCGACCTGACCGGGGTGGTGCACACGGCCGGGGTGCTGGACGACGGTGTGCTCGCCTCGCTGACCCCGGAGCGGCTGGACACCGTACTGCGGCCCAAGGCGGACGCCGCCTGGTACCTGCACGAACTCACCCGCCATCTGGATCTGACCGCGTTCGTGCTGTTCTCCTCGGTCGCCGGGGTTCTGGGCGCCCCCGGGCAGGGCAACTACGCGGCGGCCAACGCCTTCCTCGACGCGCTGGCCGTCCACCGCGCCTCCCAGGGACTGGCCGCCACCTCCCTGGCCTGGGGCCTGTGGGCCGGACCCGGCATGGGCGGGCACGCGGAGGACGACCGGCGGACCTCCCGGGGCGGGATCGTCGCGCTCTCCCGGCGGGAGGGCCTGGCGCTCTTCGACGACGCCACCGCCCTCGGCCACCCGGCGCTCGTGCCGGTCGAACTGGACCTCGGATCGCTCGGCGCGCACGGGGACGAGGTGCCCACGGTACTGCGAAGCCTGGTCAGGACCTCCTCTCGGCGCGCGGTGGCCGAGGTGGCGACACTCACCGGGCATCTCACGGGCCTGTCCGAGCGGGAGCGTCACGAGACGCTGCTGGACCTGGTCCGGGCCCAGGCGGCGGCGGTACTGGAACACGCGGGATCCGAGGCGATCGACCCCGACCGGGCGTTCGGCGACTTCGGTTTCGACTCCCTGTCGGCGGTGGAGTTCCGCAACCGGCTCAACGCGGCGACCGGGCTGCGCCTGCCGTCCACCCTGGTCTTCGACTACCCGAACTCGCGGGCGCTGGCCGACCACCTCGCGACCGAACTCGGCCCGAAGAACGATGACTCCGCCTCCGGCGAGGAGCAGATCCGCCGGATCCTGTCGTCCATCCCGCTGGCGCGCCTGCGCGACGCCGGACTGATGGACAGCCTGCTCGAACTCGCGGGGGTCCGCACCGAAAGGACCGAACCGGACGAGCAGGACTCGATCGACGAGATGGACACCGAAAGGATGATCGATATGGCGCTCAACGGCTCGGCTGGCAGCGACGACGTGGAGGTGTGGGGCTGATGGCCACGTCTGACGGAAAGGTCGTCGAGGCTCTCCGCGCGGCGCTCAAGGAGACCGAGAGACTCCGCGAGCAGAACCGGAAGCTCTCCGCGGCGCTGCGTGAGCCCATCGCGATCGTCGGCATGGGGTGCCGCTATCCGGGAGGTGTGACGTCACCGGACGAGCTGTGGGAGTTCGTGGCGGCCGGAGGCGACGGCATCTCCGACTTCCCCGCCGACCGCGGCTGGGACATCGAGCGCCTGTACGACCCGAACTCCGAGCGTGAGGGCACCTCCTACACCCGCAGGGGCGGGTTCCTGCACGACGCCGCCGAGTTCGACCCGGGCTTCTTCGGCATCTCGCCGCGCGAGGCCTCGATCATGGATCCGCAGCAGCGGTTGCTGCTGGAGACCTCGTGGGAGGCGCTGGAGGACGCAGGGGTCGATCCGGTCTCGTTGAAGGGCAGTGCGACCGGCGTGTTCGCCGGCGTCATGTACCACGACTATCCCGACAGCCATGGCTCGGGCGCCATCGTGTCGGGCCGAGTGGCCTACGCGCTGGGCCTGGAGGGCCCGGCGGTGACGGTGGACACGGCCTGCTCGTCGTCCCTTGTCTCCCTGCACCTGGCGGCCCAGGCGCTGCGCCAGGAGGAGTGCTCGCTGGCGCTGGCCGGTGGTGTGACCGTGATGGCCACCCCGGGCACGTTCGTGGAGTTCAGCCGCCAGCGGGGCCTGTCCAGGGACGGCCGGTGCAGGGCGTTCGCGGCGGCCGCCGACGGCACGGGATTCGCCGAGGGCGTGGGCGTGCTGGTGCTGGAGCGTCTGTCGGACGCCCGGCGCAACGGTCACACGATCCTGGCGCTCATCCGGGGCAGCGCGGTCAACCAGGACGGCGCCTCGAACGGGATCACCGCCCCCAACGGTCCCTCGCAGCACCGGGTGATCCGCAGCGCGCTCGCCAACGCGAGGGTGGCCGCCGACCAGGTCGACGCGGTGGAGGCGCACGGAACGGCCACCACGCTGGGCGACCCGATCGAGGCGCAGGCGCTGATTGCCGCCTACGGGCAGGAGCGGGAGCGGCCGCTCTGGCTGGGCTCGATCAAGTCCAACATCGGTCACACGCAGGCCGCCGCGGGTGTGGCGGGTGTGATCAAGATGGTGCAGGCGATGCGGCACGGCGTGCTGCCCCGGACGCTGCACGTGGACGAGCCGTCGCCGCAGGTGGACTGGTCGGCGGGTGCGGTACGGCTGTTGACCGAGGCGGTGGAGTGGCCGCGTAACGGTCATCCTCGCCGGGCGGGGGTGTCGTCCTTCGGGATCAGCGGGACCAACGCGCACCTGATCATCGAGCAGGCGCCCGAGGAGGCGGAGCCGGTTCGGGAGCGTCCGCTCTCGGCGTCGCCGGTGCCCTGGACGCTGTCGGCGCGGAGCGAGGAGGCGCTGTCCGCCCAGGCCGGACGGCTGCTGGCACATGTCACCGCCCGTCCCGAGCTGGACCCGCTGGACGTCGGATACTCGCTGGCGACGTCACGGGCGGCGCTGAAGCACCGCGCGGTGGTCGTGGCCGAGGACAGGGAGGGGTTCCTGCGCGGCCTCACCGCGCTGGCCGGAAACGGCACCGGCCCCGGGGCGACACGCGGTACGGTCCGCGCCGCGGGCAGGACGGCGGTGCTGTTCACCGGTCAGGGCAGTCAGCGTCTCGGGATGGGCCGGGAACTGCACTCGGCCTTCCCGGTCTTCGCCGAGGCGTTCGACGCGGTGTGCGCGGGCTTCGCCGGGGCGCTGGAGCGTCCGCTGGCCGGGGTGATCGCCGAGGACGCCGGGGCGCTGGATCGGACGGAGTACACGCAGTGCGCGTTGTTCGCGGTGGAGGTGGCGCTGTTCCGGCTGGTCGAGTCGTGGGGTGTGCGCCCGGATTTCCTGGCGGGGCATTCGATCGGTGAGCTGGCCGCCGCCCACGTGGCGGGGGTGCTGTCGCTGGAGGACGCCTGCGCCCTGGTCGCGGCACGCGGCCGGTTGATGCAGGCCCTTCCCGAGGGCGGCGCGATGGTCGCCGTCGTGGCGGGTGAGGAGGAGGTCCTTCCCCTGCTCACCGGCCGGGTGAGCATCGCCGCCGTCAACGGGCCGCGTTCGGTGGTGATCTCCGGCGACGAGGGCGAGGTGCTGGAGATCGCGGCGCGGTTCGAGCGGACCAAGCGGCTGCGGGTCTCACACGCCTTCCACTCCCCGCTGATGGACCCCATGCTCGCCGAGTTCCGCCGGGTGGCCGAAGGCCTGGTCTACGCCCCGCCGGAGATCGCGATCGTGTCGAACGTGACGGGCGGCCCGCTCTCCGCGGAGGAGGTGTGCTCGCCGGACTACTGGGTGCGGCACGTGCGGGAGGCGGTCCGCTTCTGCGACGGGGTGCGCTTCCTCCAGGAACAGGGGGTGACCCGGTTCCTGGAGCTGGGACCGGACGCGGTGCTGACCGGCATGGCCCAGGGCTTCCTGGACGCGGACCGGGCGATCCTGGTCCCGGCGCTGCGCGGCAACCGGGGCGAGGCGGCCACGCTGGCCTCGGCCGTGGGACGGCTGCACGCCTCCGGCCTCCGGGTGGACTGGGCGGCGTTCTTCGCCGGCTCCGGTGCCCGCCGGGTGGACCTGCCCACCTACGCCTTCCAGCGCAGGCCGTACTGGAGGAACGACCTGGAGGACGCCGGAACGGCCGCCGAGGTCCGGGACGAGACTCCCCGGGACGCCGAGCGGGAAGCACCCACCGGCCCCGCGCCGGGAGTCGCGTTCATGTTCACCGGCCAGGGAAGCCAGCGGGCAGGCATGGGCCGGGAGCTGTACGAGGTCTCCGAGGTCTTCGCCGAGGCGCTGGACGCCGTGTGCGCGCAGTTCGACCGGCACCTCGACCGGCCGCTGCGGCAGGTGATGTTCGCCGAGGAGGGATCGGCGCAGGCCGCCCTGCTGGAGCAGACCTCGTTCGCGCAGGCGGCGACGTTCGCCCTGGAGGTCGCGCTGTTCCGGCTGCTGGAGTCCTCCGGCGTACGGCCCGAACTGCTCGTGGGGCACTCGATCGGCGAACTGGCCGCCGCGCACGTCGCGGGCGTGCTCTCGCTGAGGGACGCCTGCGCGCTGGTGGCCGCGCGGGGCAGGATGATCCAGGAACTGCCCGGCCGGGGCGCGATGGTCGCCGTGAGGGCCGCCGAAGCCGACGTCGAACCGTGGCTGACCGAGCGGGTCTCCGTCGCCGAGGTCAACGGCCCCCGGTCCGTGGTGGTCTCCGGCGACGAGGCCGCGGTGCTGGAGCTCGCCGAGCGCCTCGAACGGGAGGGGCACAGGACCCAGCGGCTCCGGGTACGGCAGGCGTTCCAGTCGCCGTCGACGGAACCGATGCTGGCGGAGTTCCGGAGGGTGGCCGAGGGACTGTCCTACCGGGCCCCGCGGATCCCCCTGGTGTCCGGGCTGACCGGCGGTTCCGCGACGGACGAGGTCGCGACGCCGGAGTACTGGGTGCGTCAGGTGCGCGGGACCGTGCGCTTCCGCGACGCCGTCCGTCACGCGCGTGCCCAGGGCGCGCTGCGGTTCGTCGAGCTGGGCCCGGACGCCGTGCTGACCGGCGCGGCGCACGACTGCCTGGACGGCGCGGACACCGCCGACGGCGTGGTGATCGTCCCCGTGCTCAGCAGGACGCAGCCCGAGACATACGCCGTCACCACCGCACTGGCCCGGCTCCGGGTCAGCGGCGTCGGACTCAACCGGACGAACCTGTCGGCGGGACGTTCCCAGGAGGTCACCGAAACGCCCTCGGACGTGACGGCCGCGGGACTCAGCGCGGCGCACCACCCCTTCTTCGCCGCGGCGACCGCGCTGGCCGACTCGGACGGAGCCGTGCTGACCGGCAGGCTCTCGCTGGCGACGCACCCGTGGCTGGCGGACCACGTGGTCGGCGGCTCCGTCGTGTTCCCGGGAACGGGGTTCGTCGAGCTGGCCGTACGGGCCGGCGACCAGGTGGCGTGCGGCAGGATCGAGGAGCTGACCCTGCAGACGCCACTGGTCCTGCCCGAGCGCGGCGGCGTTCACCTGCAGGTCGTGGTCGGCGCGCCCGACGAGTCGGGGCTGCGCTCGGTGGGGATCTACTCGCGCGCCGAAGAGGAAGCCTCCGAGGAGGGGGAGGCACCGCGGTGGAACCGGCACGCGACCGGCGTGCTGGCTCCCGGAACCGCGCAGGAGTCCTTCTCACTGGCCGAGTGGCCGCCGCAGGACGCGGAACCGGTCGAACTCGGCGGGCTCTACGACAACATGGCCACGGTCGGGCTGGTCTACGGCCCCGTGTTCCAGGGCCTGCGGCGGGCCTGGCGCCGCGACGGAGAGATCTTCGCCGAGGTCGTCCTGCCCGCCGGGCAGGGCGGGGACGCCACAAGGTTCGGACTGCACCCGGCCGCGCTCGACGCGGGACTGCACGCGCTGGCCCTCGCCGGTTCGGACACCGGCGACGAGTCCGCGACCGTGCCGTTCTCCTGGTCGGGCATCACCCTGCACGCGACGGGCGCCTCCGCCCTGCGGGTCCGGCTGTCGCCGTCCGCCTCCGGCGGGGTACGGCTGCACGTGGCCGACGCGACGGGCGCGCCGGTCGCGTCGGTCGACACGCTGAAGCTGCTGCCGATCTCGGCGGTGCGGACCGCCACCGCGCGGGGCGCCCACCGTGACTGGCTGTTCCGCGTCGAGTGGACCCCCATCACCGGCACCGCGACCGCACCGGTCTCCCACACGGAGGTCGGCTCCCTGGAGGAGGTGACGGAGCCCGCACCGGAGGTGGTGGTGCTGCGCTGCGGCGGCGAGGGCGGCGGGAACGGCGCGGTCAGCGCGGTCAACGCGGCCACCCACCGCGCGCTGACGGCGCTGCGGTCCTGGTCGGCCGACGAGCGGTTCCGCTCCTCGACGCTGGTCGTGCTCACCCGCGGCGCGACGGCCGTCGAGACGGGGGAGGACGTGACGGACCTGGCCGGCGCCGCCGTCTGGGGACTCGTCCGTTCCGCCCAGGCGGAGGGCGAGGACCGGATCGTGCTCCTGGACGCCGACCCCGCCGACCCGGACGACGCCTCCTACGGCGGGCCGCTCGCCGACGTCCTGGCCTCCGGTGAGCCGCAGGCGGTCGTCCGCGACGGCGTCGCCCACCGCGCCCGGCTGGCGCGGACCCGCGACGGGGCGGACGACGGGCGCACCCGGTTCGGCGCGGACGGCACGGTCGTCGTCACCGGCGGCACCGGAGCCCTGGGCGCCCTGGTCGCCAGGCACCTGGTGACCGAGTACGGCGTCCGCCACCTGCTGCTGACGAGTCGTAGAGGACTCGACGCGCCGGGCGCCGCTGAACTCGCCGCCGACCTGGCCGAGCTGGGAGCGGAGGTCCGCGTCGTGGCGTGCGACGTGGCCGACCGGGAGAGCACGGCGGCGACGCTGGCCGGGATTCCGGCCGAGCACCCGCTGACCGCCGTGGTGCACGCGGCCGGAGTGCTGGACGACGGCGTGATCGCCTCCCTCACCCCGGAGCGGCTCGACGCGGTGCTGCGGCCGAAGGCGGACGCGGCCTGGAACCTGCACGAGCTGACCCGAGACCTGGACCTGGACGCCTTCGTGCTGTTCTCCTCGGCGGCCGGGGTGCTCGGCGGCCCAGGACAGGGCAACTACGCCGCGGCCAACACGTTCCTGGACGGCCTGGCGCTGCACCGGCGGGCGCTGGGACTGCCCGCCCGATCGCTGGCCTGGGGACTGTGGGCCGGATCCGGCGGCATGGGCTCCTCGGCCCGGCAGGGCATCCCCGCGCTGTCGGCGGCGGAGGGACTGGCGCTGCTGGACGCCGCCCTCGGCTCCGCCGAACCCGTCCTGGTCCCGATGAAGCTGGAACGGCGGAACCTGACCGGTAACGTGCCGCCCATCCTGCGCGGCCTGGCACCGGCGGAGCGGCGCAGCGCCGCCGGCCTCGTCGACCCGAAGGTGCTCAGGGCCCAGCTCGCCGCGCTCTCCGACGACGAGCGGCTGCGCGCGCTGCAGGACCTCGTACGGTCCCACACCGCCACCGTGCTGGGACACCCCGGCCCGGAGGCCGTCGACCCCGAACAGGACTTCCTGGAGTCCGGGTTCGACTCGCTCACCGCCGTGGAACTGCGCAACAGCCTGAACACGGCCACCGGCCTGCGTCTCGACACGACCGTCGTCTTCGACTGCGGGAACCCGGTCGCCCTGGCCGCCCAGCTGCGGGCCGAGCTGGCCGCGACCCCCGCGGAGAGCGAGAGCGCCGCCCAGCCGGCCGTCTCCACCGGCCCCGCGTCCGACACCCTGGGCGCGCTGTTCGGCGAGGCGGTCCGCGGCGGCAAGGTGGAGGAGGGGCAGGCCCTCCTGGTCGCCGCCGCCAACATCAGGCCCGTGCTGACCGTCGACGAGATCCCCGTGCCGAAGAAGCTGGCCCAGGGGCCGCGGCAGCCCCGCCTGATCCTCTTCAGCACCCCCATGGCCATGGGCGGCGTCCACCAGCACGCCAAGTTCGCCGCGAACTGGCGGGGAGTGCGGAACGTCTCCGCCCTGCCCATCCCCGGATTCTCCCGCGGAGAAAGCCTGCCCAATTCCGTCGACGTGGTGCTCCACGTGTTCTCGGAAAGCGTCCTGCGGGCCGCCGAGGGCGAACCGTTCGTGCTGGTCGGCCATTCCTCGGGAGGAATTCTCGCGCACGCGACCGCCGAACACCTCGAAAGCCGGGGGGTACGGCCCGCGGGCGTCGTGCTGCTGGACACCTACCCGCCCGAGCACGAGATCGCCATGGAGGCCGTCGTCGGCCAGATGGCGGTCAACCTGCTCGACCGGGAGGCGTCGTTCGGCCGTTTCGACAGCGCGCGCCTGTCGGCCATGGGCCGCTACATCGGCATGATCCACGATTTCGAGCTGAACGGCCTCGCCGCGCCGATCCTGCTCGTCAGGCCGGAGACGTGGCTCAACGGCGACAGCGAGGAGGCGGTCTCCGGGATCGGCGAGTGGCGGACCAGCTGGGAGACCGCCCACACCGTCGTGGACGTCCCCGGCGACCACTTCACGATCGTCGAGGACGAGGCGCCGACGACGGCCAAGGCCATCGAGAACTGGCTCCAGTCGATTTAGGGGAATTCCCGGAAGGTTGATAGGGGATTCGCAGGGGTGGTGCCGGATTTTTCGTCCGGTTTACGCTCGGACCTGGTTTCGTATGCGAATTGTGGCCGCCGGAGCAATGGAGTAAGCGGATGAGTGGGTCCGGAAACTTCGATTCTGAGAACGCGAACATAGCGAATGAGAAAATGACCAAGAGATCGGCGTTGATCCGGCGCCTCGAAGATCTGCCGGCCCCCGAGCAGGGCCGTGTCCTGCTCGACCTGGTGCGCGCGCAGACCCTGGCCGTGATGAGGGTCGTCCAGCCGGGCACGACCACCTCGGTCCAGGCGGAGCAGCCCTTCCAGAAAATGGGATTCGACTCGCTCGCCGCGGTCGAGCTGCAGACCCGGGTGACCGCGGTCACCGGGGTCGAGCTTCCCGTCACGGTCGCATTCGACTACCCGTCTCCGGCGGCGCTGGCCGCCTACCTGCGGGCCGAGCTGCTGGGGCTGCCGGACGAGGCCCCCGCCCCCGTCCCGGCCACGGCCGTCGAGGACGAGCCCGTCGCCATCGTCGGCATCGGCTGCCGCTACCCGGGCGGGGTGACCTCGCCGGAGGAGCTGTGGGAGCTGGTGGCCGAGGGCCGCCACGTCATCTCCGGCTTCCCCACCGACCGGGGCTGGGACCTCGAGCGGCTCTACAGCCCGGACCCGGACACCCCCGGCACGAGCTACGCCAGGGAGGGCGGCTTCCTGCCCGACGCCGCCGACTTCGACGCCGACTTCTTCGGGATCAGCCCGCGCGAGGCCCTCGCCATGGACCCGCAGCAGCGGCTGGTGCTGGAGAGCTCCTGGGAGGCGCTGGAGCGCGCCGGAATCGACCCGGCCTCGCTGCGCGGCAGCAGGGCGGCGGTGTTCATCGGCGCCGAACCCCAGGAGTACGGCGTCCGCCTGCACGAGGCCCCCGACGGCCTCGACGGCTACCTGCTGACCGGCAACGCCCCCAGCGTCGTCTCGGGACGCGTCTCCTACGCCCTCGGCCTCGAGGGACCCACCCTGACGGTGGACACGGCCTGCTCGGGCTCGCTGGTCGCGCTTCACCTGGCGGCGACGGCCCTGCGGCGCGGCGAGTGCTCGCTGGCGCTGGCCGGCGGGGTGGCGGTGATGGGCAGCCCCGGCACCTTCACCGCGTTCAGCAGGCAGCGGGGCCTGGCGGCCGACGGCCGCTGCAAGGCGTTCGCCGCCGCGGCGGACGGCACCGGCTTCGCCGAGGGCGTGGGCGTGTTCGTACTGGAGCGTCTCTCCGAGGCGCGCCGCAACGGGCACCCCGTGCTCGCCGTACTGCGCGGCTCCGCCATCAACCACGACGGCGCCTCGAACGGCCTGACCGCCCCCAACGGCCCCTCCCAGCAGCGGGTGATCCGCCACGCTCTGGTCGACGCCGGGCTGACCCCGGACGAGGTCGACGCGATCGAGGCGCACGGCACCGGCACCCGCCTCGGCGACCCGATCGAGGCGCAGGCCCTCATCGCCGCCTACGGGCAGGACCGGGACCGGCCGCTCTGGCTGGGCTCGATCAAGTCCAACATCGGCCACACCCAGGCCGCCGCGGGCTCGGCCGGTGTCATCAAGATGGTCATGGCGATGCGGCACGGCGTCCTGCCGAAGACGCTGCATGTGGACGAGCCCTCCCCGCACGTCAACTGGGCGGCGGGCGCGGTGGAACTGCTCACCGAGGCGGTGCCGTGGGAACGGGACGACCGCCCGCTGCGCGCGGGCGTGTCCTCCTTCGGGGTCAGCGGCACCAACGCGCACGTCATCATCGAGCAGGCTCCGCCGACGTCGCCCGGCGACCCCGGGCCGGAGCGGGCTCCGGCGTCCGCGATCCCCCTGGTGATCTCCGCGCGGAGCGACTCGGCGCTCAGGGCGCAGGCCCGGCGGCTGAGCGCCCACCTCGACGACAGCCCCGGACTGGACCTGACCGACGTCGGCTATTCGCTGGCCACCACCCGGGCCGCGCTGGAGCGGCGCGCCGTGGTGATCGCCGGTGACCGCGAGAACGCCCGCCTGGGCCTGGCCGCGATCACCGAGGGCGAGGGCGTGCCCGGCGTGGCCCCCGGCGAACTCGCCTTCCTCTTCACCGGCCAGGGCAGCCAGCGTCTGGCCATGGGGCGTGAGCTGTACGGAGCCTTCCCCGTCTTCGCCCGCGCGCTGGACGAGGCCGCCGGCTACCTGGACCTTCAGCTCGACCTTCCGCTGTGGGACGTGCTGTTCGCGGCGGAGGGCACGGCCGAGGCGGAGTCCCTGAGCCAGACGGCCTACACGCAGTGCGCGCTGTTCGCCGTGGAGGTGGCGCTGTTCCGGCTGCTGGAGTCCTGGGGCGTGCGTCCCGACTTCCTGGCCGGGCATTCGATCGGTGAGCTGGCCGCCGCCCACGTGGCCGGGGTTCTGACGCTGGAGGACGCGTGCGCGCTGGTCGCGGCACGCGGCCGGTTGATGCAGGAACTGCCGGAGGGCGGCGCGATGGTCGCGATCGCCGCCACCGAGGAGGACGTCGTCCCGTTCCTGACCGGCCGGGTGAGCGTCGCCGCGGTCAACGGGCCGAGCTCGGTGGTGATCTCCGGTGACGAGGACGCGGTGCTGGAGATCGCGGCCCGGTTCGAGCGGACCAAGAGGCTGCGGGTCTCGCACGCCTTCCACTCCCCGCTGATGGATCCCATGCTCGCCGAGTTCGGCCGCGTCGCACGGACGCTGGCCTACGCCGCGCCGAAGATCCCGATCGTCTCGACGGTCACCGGCGAGCCGGCCACCGCCGAGGAACTGACCTCGCCGGAGTACTGGATCCGGCACGCGCGCGAGGCCGTGCGCTTCCACGACGCGGTGCGCCTCCTGGAGGCACGGGGGGTCACCACTTTCCTGGAGCTGGGACCCGACGCCGTGCTGTCGGCGATGGGCGCCGAGTGCCTGACCGACCCGGACGCGGCCGCCTTCGTTCCGGTGCTGCGCCGCGATCGCGACGAGGTCCACGAGGTGCTGTCGGCCCTGGGCCGCCTGCACGCCCGGGGCGGGCGGGTGGACTGGCCGGCGTTCTTCGCCGGGTCCGGTGCCCACCGGGTGGACCTGCCCACCTACGCCTTCCAGCGCAAGAGGTTCTGGCTGGAGGCGCCCGTCTCGCGGGGCGAGGTGTCGGAGCTGGGACAGGTCGCGGCCGGCCACCCGTTGCTGTCCGCGGTGGTCGCCCTGCCCGGCACGGACGGCCCCGGATCCGACGGGGTGGTGCTGACCGGCCGCCTCTCGCCCGCGTCGCACCCCTGGCTGTCCGACCACGTGATCTCCGGCGTGACCGTACTGCCCGGCACGGTGTTCGTGGAGCTGGCGATCCGCGCGGGAGACGAGACAGGCTGCGCCCTGCTGGAGGAACTGACCCTTGAGGCCCCGCTGGTCCTGCCCGAGCGGGGCGGCGTCGCGCTGCAGGCCGTGGTGGGCCCCGCGGACGGAACGGGACGGCGGACGGCCGAGTTCTACGCGCGGCCCGAAGAGGAGGAGACCTGGACCAGGCACGCCTCGGGCGTGCTGAGCCCCCACGTGTCACCCGAGCCCGCCGGAGCGCTGGTCTGGCCACCGCAGGGCGCGCGGAGCGTGGACGTCGACGGTTTCTACGACGACCTCGCCGCACGGGGTTACGCCTACGGCCCCGCCTTCCGGGGACTGCGGGCGGTCTGGCGGCGCGGCGACGAGATCTTCGCCGAGGTCGCCCTGCCCGAGGGAACCGCCGCCGAGGGCTTCGGGCTGCACCCGGCCCTGCTGGACGCCGCACTGCACGCCGCGGGCGACGGACAGGACGACGGACGGGCCTGGATCCCGTTCGCGTGGACCGGGGTATCACTGCACGCCGCCGGAGCCTCCGCGCTGCGGGTGCGCATCTCGGCCGAGGGCACGGAAACCTACTCCCTCGAACTCGCCGACGCGACGGGCACGCCGGTCGCGTCAATCGGGTCGCTGGTCTCCCGCCCGGTGGCGGCCGACCGGCTGGCGGCCGGAACGCGCGGTGACGGACTGTTCCGGGTCGAGTGGCGGCCGTTCACGGGCGGTCCGATTGCCGCGCCCGCCTCGTGCGTGCTGGTCGGGGAGGACGCGTTCGGGCTGAGCGTGCTGCCGGAGGTCGCCGGCGTGCACGCCGGTCTGGCGGAGCTGGGCGAGGGCACGGCGGTGCCGGAGACGGTGCTGCTGTCGGGTCCGGCGACGCCGGGGGAGAGCGTTCCCCAGGCGGTGCGGTCGATCACGGGCCGGGTGCTGGCCCTGCTGCGGGACTGGCCGGCCGACGAGCGGTTCGCCGGTTCGAAGCTCGTCGTGGTGACCCGCGGCGCGGTCTCCACCGACGGCGAGGACATCGAGGACCTGGCCGCGGCGGCCGTTCGGGGCCTGGTGCGCTCGGCCCAGGCGGAGAACCCGGGCCGGTTCGTCCTGGTCGACCTGGACGGCAAGGGCGTGTCGCTGGAGGCGGTCCTCGCGGGCGTGAACGCCGGTGAGCCGGAGCTGGCGGTGCGCGAGGGCGAGGTGGTCGTGCCGAGGCTGGCCAGGGTCGCGGCGGGTGAGCGGATCTCGCCGTGGAGCGGGATGGGCACGGTACTGGTCACCGGCGGTACGGGTGGCCTGGGCGTGCTGGTGGCGCGGCACCTGGTGGCCGAGCACGGGGTGCGGGGTCTGGTGCTGGCCGGTCGCCGGGGCCTGGACGCTCCGGGCGCTGCCGAACTGCGGGCGGAGCTGGAGGAGCTGGGCGCGCGGGTCGAGGTCGCGGCCTGCGACGTGGCCGACCGGGAGGCACTGGCCGCGCTGCTGGCCGGCATTCCCGACCTGACCGGGGTCGTCCACGCCGCAGGGGTGCTGGACGACGGCCTGATCACCGCGCTGACCCCCGAACGACTCGACACCGTACTGCGGCCCAAGGCGGACGCCGCCTGGCACCTGCACGAACTCACCCGCCACCTGGACCTGGACGCCTTCGTGCTGTTCTCCTCCACGGCGGGGCTGGTCGACGGCGCCGGACAGGGCAACTACGCGGCGGCCAACGCCTTCCTCGACGCGCTGGCCGTCCACCGCGCCTCCCACGGACTGCCCGCCACCTCCCTCGCCTGGGGGCTGTGGACCGGGGCGGGGATGGGAGGCGAGCTGGCCGAGGCCGATCTGCGCCGCATCGACCGGCTCGGCCTGGCCCCGCTGTCACCCGCCGACAACCTCGCGCTGTTCGACGAGGCCCTCGGCACCGACGAGGCCGCGCTGGTGCCCGTCAAGGTGGATCCCGCGGCCCTCGCCGCCAGGACCGACGGGGTACCCGCGCTGCTGCGCGGCCTGGTGCGCGCCCCCGCCCGCCGTACCGCACGCACGGGCGGAGCCACCTCGGCGACGCCGTCGTTCGCGCGGGAACTGGCCGGCCTGCCCGAGGCGGAGCGCGACAGGATCGTGCTGGAATGGGTCCGCACCCACATCGCCGCCGTCCTCGGCCACGACGGATCGGACGCGATCGACCCACGTCGCGCGTTCAGCGAGATCGGCTTCGACTCGCTCGCCGCCGTCGACCTCCGCAACCGCCTCAACCAGGCGACCGGGCTGCGCCTGCCCGCGACGCTGATCTTCGACTACCCCACCCCGCAGGCACTGGCCGGACACATCCTCGCCCAGGCCTTCACCGGCGAGCGGCAGGCCGAGGCGGAAACCACCACGGTGACCGTCTCGGACGACGAGCCGATCGTGATCGTCGGAATGGCCTGCCACTACCCGGGCGGGGTCACCTCACCGGAGGACCTGTGGCGGCTGGTCGCCGAGGGAGTGGACGCGGTCTCCGGCTTCCCCGGCGACCGCGGCTGGGACGTCGACGGACTGTACGACCCGGAGCCCGGAAAGTCCGGTAAGAGCTACGCCCGCGAGGGCGGCTTCCTCTACGACGCGGCGGAGTTCGACCCGGACTTCTTCGGGATCAGCCCGCGCGAGGCACAGGCCATGGACCCGCAGCAGCGACTGCTGCTGGAGACCTCGTGGGAGGCACTGGAGCGCGCCGGAATCGATCCCGCGTCGGTCAGGGGCAGCGCGACGGGCGTCTTCGCCGGAGTGATGTACCACGACTGGGGAACCCGCCTGGGGCAGGTCCCCGAGGACGTGGCGGGCTACCTCGGCAACGGGAGCCTGGCCAGCGTCGTGTCGGGCCGGGTGGCCTACGCGCTGGGCCTGGAGGGCCCGGCGGTGACGGTGGACACGGCCTGCTCGTCGTCGCTGGTCGCGATGCACTGGGCCATGCAGGCGCTGCGCCGGGGCGAGTGCTCGCTCGCGCTGGCCGGAGGCGTGACCGTGATGTCGACCCCGGACACGTTCGTCGACTTCAGCAGGCAGCGCGGCCTGGCGGCCGACGGCCGCTGCAAGTCGTTCGCCGCGGCGGCCGACGGCACCGGCTGGGGCGAGGGCGTCGGCGTGCTGGTGCTGGAGCGCCTGTCCGACGCCCGCCGCAACGGCCACACGGTGCTGGCCGTGGTGCGCGGTTCGGCGGTCAACCAGGACGGCGCCTCGAACGGCCTGACCGCGCCGAACGGCCCCTCCCAGCAGCGGGTGATCCGCCAGGCGCTGACCGGAGCCGGGCTCACCCCGGCCGACGTCGACGCCGTGGAAGGACACGGGACCGGGACCACGCTGGGCGACCCGATCGAGGCGCAGGCGCTGATCGCCACCTATGGGCAGGACCGGGAGCGGCCGCTCTGGCTGGGGTCGGTGAAGTCGAATCTGGGGCACACGCAGGCCGCCGCGGGTGTGGCGGGTGTGATCAAGATGGTGGAGGCGATGCGGCACGGTGTGCTGCCGAAGACGTTGCACGTGGACGAGCCGTCGCCGCAGGTGGACTGGTCGGCCGGGGCCGTGGAACTGCTGGCCGAGCCGGTGGAGTGGCCGCGTAACGGTCATCCGCGCCGGGCGGGGGTGTCCTCCTTCGGGATCAGCGGCACCAACGCCCACGTCATCATCGAGGAGGCCCCAGAGATCGGAGACCGGGGCGAGCCGGCCACGGCGCCGGTTCCCGAGGTGGTGCCGCTGGTGATCTCGGCCAGGAGCGCGGAGGCGCTGCGGGCCCAGGCCGAACGCCTGGATGTTCTGCTGGAGACCGACCCCGACCTGCGTCCGGTGGACGTCGGGTATTCGCTGGTGGTGTCGCGGGCGGTGCTGGATCACCGTGCGGTGGTGGTGGGTGCCGACCGTGAGGAGCTGGTGCGGGGGTTGCGTGCGCTGGCCGGGGGGAGTGGGCTGCCGGGGCCGGTGGAGGGCGGTGGCCGTACGGCGGTGCTGTTCACCGGTCAGGGCAGTCAGCGTCTGGGGATGGGCCGGGAGCTGCACGCGGCCTTCCCGGTCTTCGCGCGGGCGTTCGACGAGGTCGTGGCGCGGCTGGATGCTCACCTGGAGCGTCCGCTGGCCGAGGTGATCTCCGGCGACGCCGAACTGCTGAGCCAGACGGCCTATACGCAGTGCGCGTTGTTCGCGGTGGAGGTGGCGCTGTTCCGGCTGGCCGAGTCCTGGGGTGTCAGGCCGGACTTTCTGGCGGGGCATTCGATCGGTGAGCTGGCCGCCGCCCACGTGGCGGGGGTGCTGTCGCTGGAGGACGCCTGCGCCCTGGTGGCGGCACGCGGCCGGTTGATGCAGGCCCTGCCGGAGGGTGGGGCGATGGTGGCGATCGCCGCACCCGAGGAGGACGTCGTCCCGTTCCTGACCGGCCGGGTGAGCGTCGCGGCGGTCAACGGGCCGACGTCGGTGGTGATCTCCGGTGACGAGGACGCGGTGCTGGAGATCGCGGCCCGGTTCGAGCGGACGAAGCGGTTGCGGGTCTCGCACGCCTTCCACTCCCCGCTGATGGACCCCATGCTGGCCGACTTCCGCCGTGTCGCCGAGGGACTGTCGTATGGGGCGCCGAAGATCCCGGTGGTCTCCAACGTCACCGGCCAGCTCGTTGAGACCTTCTCGGCCGGCTACTGGGTCGAGCACGTCCGCCAGGCGGTGCGGTTCTGTGACGGGGTGCGGTTCCTGGAGGGTCAGGGGGTCGCCACGTTCCTGGAGCTGGGGCCGGATGCGGTGTTGTCGGCCATGGGTGCCGAGTGTCTGGCCGATCCGGACGCGGCCGCCTTCGTTCCGGTGCTGCGCCGCGATCGCGACGAGGCCCGTGAGGTGTTGTCGGCCCTGGGCCGCCTGCACGCCCGGGGTGGGCGGGTGGACTGGCCGGCGTTCTTCGCCGGGTCCGGTGCCCGCCGGGTGGACCTGCCCACCTACGCCTTCCAGCACAGGCACTACTGGCTGGAGGCGTCGGCCTCGGCGGGCGACGCCTCCGAGTTCGGCCAGGTGGCCACCGACCACCCGCTGCTGTCGGCGGTGGTGACGCTGCCGGGTTCGGGCGGGGCGGTGCTGACGGGCCGCCTGTCGAACCGGTCGCACCCCTGGCTCGCCGACCACGACGTCCTCGGCCGCGTGCTGCTGCCGGGCACCGCGTTCGTGGAAATGGCGATCCGGGCGGGAGACCAGGTCGGCTGCGACCTGCTGGAGGAGCTGACGCTGGAGGCGCCGCTGGTGCTCCCGGAGCGGGGCGGCGTCGCGCTGCGGGTCGTGGTGGGCGCGCCCGACGGATCGGGCGCCTGCGCGGTGAACGTGTACTCGCGGCCCGAGGGCGCGGCGGACGACGTCTGGACCCGCCACGCCGGTGGCGTGGTACGGCCCGCTGCCGGCAGAGCACAGCGGGAAGCGGCCGAGCTGACGGAGTGGCCGCCGCGAGGGGCACAGGCCGTCGAGCTGGACGGCCCCTACGAGAAACTGCTGGCCAGGGGCTACGCCTACGGTCCGGTGTTCCAGGGACTGCGGGCGGCCTGGCGGCGCGGCGACGAGGTGTTCGCCGAGGTGGCCCTGCCCGAGCAGGCCAGGGCGGACGCGGCCCTGTTCGGCCTGCACCCGGCACTGCTGGACGCGGCCATGCACGCGGACCTGCTCGCCGAGCAGGGGGAGACGCTGCTGCCGTTCGTGTGGACCGGGGTCAGGCTGCACGCCGTCGGCGCCTCCGCGCTGCGGGTCAGAATTCAGCGGGTGAAGGGCGACGAGGTCTCCTCGATCGTGGTCGCCGACTCGACGGGCGCGCCGGTCGCGTCGGTGGAGACGCTGGTGTCGCGCCCCGTCTCCGCGGAGCAGCTCCACGCGGCCGGTGGCGGACGCCACGAGTCGCTGCTCAAGGTGGAGTGGGTGGCGCCGTCGCCGTACGCCGGAGCGTCGCCTTCGTGGGCGGAGCTGGACCTCGACGCGGACGGACGGCCCGAAAACGCGCTGGCCGAACTCGCCGCCGGTACGGCCGTGCCGGAGGTGGTGCTCTTCGCCGACCGGTCCGAGGCCGACGACGACGTTCCCGGGGCCGTCAGAAGGACGACGAACCGCGTCCTCACCGTTTTGCAGGCATGGCTGGCCGACGAGCGGTTCGCCGGGTCGAAGCTGGCGGTCGTGACCCGGGGCGCGGTCTCGGTCGTGGGCGAGGACGTCACCGACCTGGCCGGTGCCGCCGTGTGGGGCCTGGTCCGGGCGGCCAAGGAGGAGAACCCCGGCCGGTTCGTCCTGGTGGACCTGGACGAGCACGCCCTGCCGGTCGAGGACGTGCTCGCCGGGATCGCCGCCGGAGAGTCCGAGCTGGCGGTGGTCGAAGGCAGGCTCGTCGTGCCGAGGCTGGCCAGGGCGGCGGTGCGGGAACGGACCTCGCCGTGGAGCGGGGCGGGCACGGTGCTGGTCACCGGCGGCACCGGCGGTCTGGGTGCGCTGGTGGCGCGGCACCTGGTGGCCGAGCACGGGGTGCGGGGTCTGGTGCTGGCCGGTCGCCGGGGCCTGGAGGCTCCGGGTGCGGCCGAGTTGCGGGCGGAGCTGGAGGAACTGGGCGCGCGGGTCGAGATCGCGGCCTGCGACGTGGCCGACCGTCAGGCGCTGGCCGCCCTGCTGGCCGGCATCCCCGACCTGACCGGGGTCGTCCACGCCGCTGCGGTGGTCGACAGCGCCCTGGTCGGCTCCCTGACCGGGGAACAGCTCGACAAGGTGCTGAGGCCCAAGGTCGACGCGGCCTGGCACCTGCACGAGCTCACCCGCGACCTGGACCTGACCGCGTTCGTCCTGTTCTCCTCCGCCGCCGGAATGGTGGTCGGCGCGGGGCAGGCCAACTACGCGGCGGCCAACACGTTCCTGGACGCGCTGGCCGTACACCGTGCCGCGGGGGACCTGCCCGCGACATCCCTGGCGTACGGGATGTGGGCCGAGAACACCGGCCTCGGCGGTGAGCTGAGCGGGGCGGACCTGCAGCGGATGAACCGCCTGGGGCTGCCCGCGCTGTCCGCCGCCGAGGGACTCGCCCTGTTCGACGCGGCGCTGGCCGGGGACGAACCGGTGCTCGCCCCGCTCCGGCTCGACCTCGCGGCACTGCGATCGAGGGCCGACGAGATCCCGGCCCTGCTCCGCGGTCTGGTCCGCGTTCCCGCCCGGCGAGTGGCGCGGGCAGACGAGTCTCCCGGGGCCTCCGAGCTCCTGCGGCGGCTCGCCGGTCTGCCCGAGACCGAGCGCGACCGGGAGCTGCTGGACCTGGTGCGCTCGCACGTCGCCGCCGTGCTCGGCCACGACGGGATGGACGCCGTGGCCCCCGGACGGGCCTTCAAGGAGCTGGGATTCGACTCCCTGGCCGCGGTGGAACTGCGCAACGTGCTGGGCACGGCCACCGGGCTGCGCCTGCCGGCCACGCTCGTCTTCGACTACCCCACCTCCCTCGCGGTCGCGGAGTACGTGTGGGAGCGGCTGGCCGGGGTGGAGGCTCCCGCACCGGTCGCCGCCGCCCCCGCGGCGCAGACCGACGAGGCGATCGCGATCGTGGGCATGGCGTGCCGCTATCCGGGAGGCGTGTCCTCCCCGGAGGACCTGTGGCGACTGGTCGCCGAAGGAGGCGACGCGGTCCTGTCGTTCCCCACGGACCGTGGCTGGGACGTCGAGGGCCTGTACGACCCGGAGCCGGGTGTGCCGGGCAAGACTTACGCGCGTGAGGGCGGGTTCCTCTACGGCTCCGCCGACTTCGACCCGGACTTCTTCGGGATCAGCCCACGCGAGGCACTCGCCATGGACCCGCAGCAGCGGCTGGTGCTGGAGGCCTCGTGGGAGGCGCTGGAGCACGCGGGCATCGCCCCGGCCTCGGTGCGGGGCAGCAGGACGGGCGTGTTCGCCGGGGTCATGTACAACGACTACGGCACCCGTCTGCGCCAGGTCCCCGAGGACGTGGCCGGATACGTCGGCAACGGCAGCGCGGGCAGCATCGTGTCGGGCCGGGTGGCCTACACCTTCGGCCTGGAGGGCCCGGCGGTGACGGTGGACACGGCCTGCTCGTCGTCGCTGGTCGCGATGCACCTGGCGGCCCAGGCGCTGCGTCAGGGCGAGTGCTCGCTGGCGCTGGCGGGCGGTGTCACCGTGATGTCGACGCCCGACATCTTCCTGGAGTTCAGCCTGCAACGAGGTCTGGCGCCCGACGGCCGATGCAAGCCGTTCGCCGCGGCGGCCGACGGCACCGGCTGGGGCGAGGGCGTCGGCATGCTGGTGCTGGAGCGCCTGTCCGACGCCCAGCGCAACGGCCACACCGTGCTGGCCGTGGTACGCGGTTCGGCGATCAACCAGGACGGCGCCTCGAACGGCCTGACCGCGCCCAACGGCCCCTCCCAGCAGCGGGTGATCCGCCAGGCGCTGGCCGGTGCCGGACTCACCCCCGCCGACATCGACGCCGTCGAGGCGCACGGCACCGGTACCCGTCTCGGCGACCCGATCGAGGCGCAGGCGGTGATCGCGACCTATGGGCAGGAGCGGGACCGGCCGCTCTGGCTGGGCTCGATCAAGTCCAACATCGGCCACACCCAGGCCGCGGCCGGGGTCAGCGGCGTCATCAAGATGGTCATGGCGCTGCGAAACGAGCTGCTGCCCAGGACGCTGCACGTGGACGAGCCCTCTCCCCACGTCGACTGGTCGGCGGGGAACGTGCGGCTGCTGACCGAGCCAGTCGGCTGGGCGCAGAACGGCCACCCCCGCCGCGCGGGCGTGTCGTCGTTCGGGCTCAGCGGGACCAACGCTCACGTGATCATCGAGCAGGCCCCCGAGGCTCCGAAGCCGGACCTGCCGTCGGTGCGCGGCGTCGTCCCGTGGACGATCTCCGGCAGGAGCGCCCAGGCGCTGCGCGCGCAGGCCGAGCGGCTGCTGGAGTACGTCGAGGAGCGGCCCGAGCTGGACGTGCTGGACGTCGGCTACTCGCTGGTGACGTCCCGGTCGGCGCTGGAGCACCGCGCCACGGTGGTCGCCGCCGATCGGCAGGAGGCACTGAACGGCCTGCGCGCGGTCGCCGAGGCGACGGAGGCCTCCACCCGCGCCGAGGGACGGACGGCGGTGCTGTTCACCGGTCAGGGCAGTCAGCGTCTGGGGATGGGCCGGGAGCTGCACGCGGCCTTCCCGGTCTTCGCGCGGGCGTTCGACGAGGTGGTGGCGCGGCTGGATGCTCATCTGGAGCGTCCGCTGGCCGAGGTGATCGCTGAGGACGCCGAACTGCTGAGCCAGACGGCCTATACGCAGTGCGCGTTGTTCGCGGTGGAGGTGGCGCTGTTCCGGCTGGTGGAGTCGTGGGGTGTGCGTCCCGATTTCCTGGCGGGGCATTCGATCGGTGAGCTGGCCGCCGCGCATGTGGCGGGGGTGTTGTCGCTGGAGGACGCGTGCGCGCTGGTGGCAGCGCGTGGCCGGTTGATGCAGGCCCTTCCGGAGGGTGGGGCGATGGTCGCGGTCGCCGCACCCGAAGAGGACGTCGTCCCGTTCCTGACCGGCCGGGTGAGCGTCGCGGCGGTCAACGGTCCGGGGTCGGTGGTGATCTCCGGTGACGAGGACGCGGTGGCCGAGATCGCGGCGCGGTTCGAGCGGACGAAGCGGTTGCGGGTCTCGCACGCCTTCCACTCGCCGCTGATGGATCCGATGCTGGCCGAGTTCCGGCGGGTGGCCGAGGGACTGTCGTATGGGGCGCCGAAGATTCCGGTGGTCTCCAATGTCACCGGGCGGCTCGTTGAGGACTTCTCGGCCGGCTACTGGGTCGAGCACGTCCGTCAGGCGGTGCGGTTCTGTGACGGGGTGCGGTTCCTGGAGGGTCAGGGGGTCGCCACGTTCTTGGAGTTGGGGCCGGATGCGGTGTTGTCGGCGATGGGTGCCGAGTGCCTGGCCGATCCGGACGCGGCCGCCTTCGTTCCGGTGCTGCGCCGTGACCGTGACGAGGCCCGTGAGGTGCTGTCGGCCCTGGGGCGTGTGCACGCCCGGGGTGGCCGGGTGGACTGGGCGGCGTTCTTCACCGGCTCCGGTGCCCGCCGGGTGGACCTGCCCACCTACGCCTTCCAGCGCAAGAGGTACTGGCTGGACGTGCCGGTGGCCGTACCGGGTGAGCCGTCCGGGCTGGGCCAGAGCCCGGCGAACCACCCGCTGCTGTCGGCGGTGGTGGCGCTGCCCGGCTCGGACGGAGTCGTGGTGACGGGCCGGCTGTCGGTGGAGACCCACCCCTGGCTCGCCGACCACGACGTGCTGGGCGTGGTCGTGCTTCCCGGCACCGGATACGTGGAGCTGGCGATGCGCGCCGGTGACGAGGTCGGCTGCGACCTGCTGGAGGAGCTCACCATCGAGGCCGTCATGCCGCTGCCCCCGAGCGGCGGAGTGGCGATCCAGGTCGCGGTCGAGGCGGCCGACGAGTCGGGAAGGCGGTCGTTCACGGTCCACTCCCGCTGGGAGGAGGTCTCGGCGCACGCGCCGTGGACGCTGCACGCCACCGGCGTGCTGGCCACCGGCGCCAAGCCCCCCGTGACGATGGAGTCGCTCGGCATCGACACCTGGCCGCCGAGGGACGCCGAGAGCGTGGACATCTCCAACGTCTACGAGTATCTCTCCAGCCAGGGCTACGGCTACGGCCCGATGTTCATGGGCCTGAAGAAGGTGTGGCGGCGCGGCAACGAGATCTTCGCCGAGGTCTCGCTGCCCGAGGAGGCCAAGTCCGACGCGAGCCACTTCGGGCTCCACCCCTCCCTGCTGGACGCCGCGCTGAGCGCCACCGACTTCCTCGACGAGGCCGGTCCCGAGGCGACCGGGGGCACGCAGCTCCCCTTCGCCTGGGAGCGGGTCTCTCTGCACGCCGCGGGCTCGTCGTCGCTGCGGGTGCGGATCGTCTCGGCGCGCAGGGACCCGGCGGCGCACTCGCACGCGTGCTCGCTGGACCTGGTCGACGCCACGACGGGCATCCCGGTGGCCTCGGTGGAGTCGCTGGTGGTGCGGGCGGTCACCGCGGAGAAGGTCAACGCCGCCGCCGTCGCGGGCAGCGGGCAGCGGGAGTCGCTGTTCCACGTCGAGTGGAGCGCGCTCGCCGCGCCCGCCTCCGTGCCGGCTCCCGCCGCGGGCGCCTGGGCGGTCGCCGGCGCCGACGAACACGGCCTGGCCGGAACGCTCGGCGCGGGTGTCCTGCGTCTGCCCGACCTGGCCGCACCGGGCACGGCACGGCCCGACGTGGTGGTCCTCCCCGTCGAGGGCGCCGGAGCCGAGACTCTCCCCGCCTCGGCGCGGACCGTCACGAACAAGGTGCTCGACGCGCTGCGGGCCTGGCTGGGCGACGACCGGTTCGCCGGTGGACGTCTGATCGTGGTGACCCGCGACGCGGCCGCCGTACGGCCGGGCGAGCACGTCGATCCGGACCAGGCGCCGGTGTGGGGTCTGGTGCGCTCGGCCCAGGAGGAGAACCCGGGCCGGATCGTGCTGGTCGACCTGCCCGGCTCGGCGGGGACGGCCGGATCGCCGCTACCCGCGGCGCTGGCCTCCGGCGAGCCGGAGATCGCGGTGCGGGACGGCGGACTCCTCGTGCCGAGGCTGGTGAAGGCGGCCTCCGGCGCGCCCGCCGCACCCGGTACGGACAAGGCCTCCCCGTGGAGCCCGACCGGCACCGTGCTGATCACCGGCGGCACGAGCGGCCTGGGCGCCGTGATCGCCCGGCACCTGGTCGCCGAGCACGGGGTCCGGCACCTGGTGCTGACCAGCAGGCGGGGCCTGGCCGCGCCGGGGGCGGTGGAACTCCACGCCGAGCTGACCGAGCTGGGTGCGGGCGTCACCGTGGCCGCGTGCGACGTGGCCGACCGGCGGGCGCTGGCGGGCCTGCTCTCCGAGATCCCCGCCGAGCATCCGCTGTCCGGTGTGGTGCACGCGGCGGGCGTGATGGACAACGCGCTGGTCGGGGCGCTGACGCCCGAACAGGTCGGCGCGGTCTTCGGGCCGAAGGTGGACGCCGCCTGGCACCTGCACGAGCTGACCCGCGACCTGAACCTGGACGCCTTCGTACTGTTCTCCTCCGTGGCGGGCATGGTCGTCGGCGCCGGGCAGGCCAACTACGCGGCGGCGAACCGCTTCCTGGACGCGCTCGCCGTCAACCGCGGGGCACAGGGCCTCGCGGCGACCTCGCTCGCCTTCGGCCTGTGGACCGTGAAGACCGGCCTGGGCGGCGGCGTCGTCGAGGCCGACCTGCAGCGGATGAAGCGGCTGGGGATGCCGGCCATGTCGCCCGCGGAGGGCCTGGCGCTGTTCGACGAGGCGCTGCGCGTCGGCGAGGCCGTACAGGTGCTGACCCGGCTGGAACCGGCGGCGCTGCGGTCGTCGTCCGACGAGGTTCCCGCGCTGCTGCGCGGAGTGGCCCCCGCGGCCGCCCGCCAGACGGTGAGCGCGACCACCAGGCGCGGCGTGCCCGCCGGCGGCGCCGTCTCCGACTCGGCGGCGCTGGAACGGCGGCTGGCCGGACTGTCCGAGACCGAGCGCGACGGCGTCCTGCTGGATCTGGTGCGCACCCATGTCGCGGCCGTACGCCACGACGACCCCGGAGCCATCGAACCCGGCAGGGGCTTCACCGAGCTGGGACTCGACTCGCTGGCCGCGATCGAACTCCGCAACCGGCTCGGCGCGGCGACCGGGCTCAGGCTGCCCGCCACCCTCATGTTCGACTACCCCACACCTGCCGCACTGGCCGCCTTCCTCCTGGCCGAGCTGCTCCCGGACCTGGGACCCGCTCCCACCGTCGACCCGGAGGAGGCGTCGATCCGCAAGACGCTGGAGGAGATCCCGCTGGCCCGGATGCGCGAGGCCGGGCTGCTGGACGCGCTGCTCCGGCTCGCGGCGGCCCCCGACGACAGCCAGCCGACCGAACACGGCGCGGACCAGAGTGACGCGATCAAGGCGATGGACATCGACGATCTCGTACGGGCCGCCCTCGCGCACAGTGACTCCGACCCGACCAGGTGATGGGAACCTACCGTGGACACGTCTGTCGAGAAGATCGTCGAGGCCCTGCGCCAGTCCCTGCTGGAGAACGAGCGCCTGCGCCAGCAGAACGGGCGGCTCACCGCGGCGGCCACCGAACCGATCGCGATCGTGGGAATGGCCTGCCAGTATCCGGGAGGCGTGAGCTCGCCGGAGGATCTCTGGCGGCTGGTGATGGCGGGAACCGACGCGGTCTCGCCGTTCCCCAGGGACCGCGGCTGGGACGTCGAGGGGGTCTATGACCCGGAGCCGGGCGCGCCGGGCAAGACCTATGCCAAGGAGGGGGGCTTCCTCCACGACGCGGCGGAGTTCGACCCGGACTTCTTCGGGATCAGCCCCCGTGAGGCGCTGGCCATGGACCCGCAGCAGCGGCTGCTGCTGCAGACGTCCTGGGAGGCGCTGGAGAGTGCGGGAATCGACCCGGCCACGGTGCGCGGCAGCCGTACCGGGGTGTTCGCCGGGGTGATGTACCACGACTACGGGGTGGGCAGCAGCGACGGCAGCCTGGTCACCGGGCGGGTCGCCTACACGCTCGGCCTGGAGGGTCCGGCGGTGACGGTGGACACGGCCTGCTCGTCCTCACTGGTCTCGCTGCACCTGGCGGTGACGGCGCTGCGCAAGGGGGAGTGCTCCCTGGCGCTCGCCGGCGGCGTGACCGTGATGGCGACCCCCGAGATGTTCGTCTACTTCAGCGGCCAGCGGGGCATGGCCGCCGACGGCCGCTGCAAGTCGTTCTCCGCCGACGCCGACGGCACCGGATGCTCCGAGGGTGTGGGTGTGCTGGTGCTGGAGCGTCTGTCGGACGCCCGGCGCAACGGTCACCGGGTGCTGGCCGTGGTGCGCGGTTCGGCGATCAACCAGGACGGTGCCAGCAGCGGCATGACGGCGCCGAACGGCCCGTCCCAGCAGCGGGTGATCCGCCAGGCGCTCGCCTCGGCGGGACTGGCTCCGGTCGAGGTGGACGTCGTCGAGGCGCATGGCACCGGAACCCGTCTCGGTGACCCGATCGAGGCGCAGGCGGTGATCGCCGCCTACGGGCAGGAGCGGGAGCGGCCGCTCTGGCTGGGTTCGCTGAAGTCGAACCTGGGTCACACCCAGGCCGCCGCGGGTGTCGGCGGCGTGATCAAGATGGTGCTCGCGATACGGAACGGCATGCTTCCCAAGACGATCCATCTGGGTGAGCGCACCCCGCAGGTGGACTGGTCGGCCGGGGCCGTGGAGCTGCTGACCGAGCCGGTCGCGTGGCCGGTCACCGGCCGTCCCCGCCGGGCGGGGGTGTCCTCCTTCGGCATCAGCGGCACCAACGCCCACGTGATCGTCGAGCAGGCGCCCGAGGAGCCCGCGTCACAGGACGGGGCGGAGCCCGCCGTTCTTCCTCCGGTGGTGCCGCTGGTGATCTCGGCCAGAAGCGCGGAGGCGCTGCGGGCCCAGGCCGATCGCCTGCGCTCCCTGCTGGAGACCGACACGGAGCCGCGTCCCGTCGACGTGGGCTTCTCACTGGTGACGACCAGGGCCACGCTGGAGCACCGCGCCACGGTGGTCGCCGGTGATCGGCAGGAGTCGCTGGACGGCCTGCGCGCGGTCGCCGAGAGCCCGTCGGCCCCCGCCCGCTCCGGAGGCCGTACGGCGGTGCTGTTCACCGGTCAGGGCAGTCAGCGTCTGGGGATGGGCCGGGAGCTGCACGCGGCCTTCCCGGTCTTCGCCGGGGCGTTCGACGAGGTCGTGGCGCGGCTGGACGTTCACCTGGAGCGTCCGCTGGCCGAGGTGATCGCCGAGGACGCCGAACTGCTGAGCCAGACGGCCTACACGCAGTGCGCGTTGTTCGCGGTGGAGGTGGCGCTGTTCCGGCTGGCCGAGTCCTGGGGTGTCAGGCCGGACTTCCTGGCGGGGCATTCGATCGGTGAGCTGGCCGCCGCCCACGTGGCCGGGGTCCTGACGCTGGAGGACGCGTGCGCGCTGGTCGCGGCACGCGGCCGGTTGATGCAGGCCCTTCCGGAAGGCGGCGCGATGGTCGCCGTCGCCGCCACCGAGGAGGAGGTCCTTCCCCTGCTCACCGGCCGGGTGAGCATCGCCGCCGTCAACGGGCCGACGTCGGTGGTGATCTCCGGTGACGAGGGCGAGGTGCTGGAGATCGCGGCGCGGTTCGAGCGGACGAAGCGGCTGCGGGTCTCGCACGCCTTCCACTCCCCGCTGATGGACCCGATGCTGGCCGATTTCCGTGAGGTGGCCGAAGGTCTGGTCTACGCCCCGCCGAAGATCCCGGTGGTCTCCAACGTCACCGGGCGGCTCGTTGAGACCTTCTCGGCCGGCTACTGGGTCGAGCACGTGCGGGAGGCCGTCCGCTTCTACGACGGGGTGCGGTTCCTGGAGGGCCAGGGGGTCGCCACGTTCCTGGAGCTGGGGCCGGATGCGGTGCTGTCGGCCATGGGTGCCGAGTGCCTGGCCGATCCGGACGCGGCCGCCTTCGTTCCGGTGCTGCGCCGCGACCGTGACGAGGCCCGTGAGGTGTTGTCGGCCCTGGGGCGTGTGCACGCCCGGGGCGGGCGGGTGGACTGGCCGGCGTTCTTCACCGGGGCGGGAGCCCGCCGGGTGGACCTGCCGACCTACGCCTTCCAGCGCAAGAGGTACTGGCTGGAGGCGCCCGCCGTACGCGGGGACGTGACGGCGGCGGGCCTGGCCGCGGCGAACCACCCGCTGCTGTCGGCGGTGGTGGCGCTGCCCGGCTCGGACGGGGTGGTGCTGACGGGCCGCCTGTCGGTGGAGACCCACCCCTGGCTCGCCGACCACGACGTCCTCGGCAGCGTGCTGCTGCCGGGCACCGCGTTCGTGGAACTGGCGATCCGGGCGGGCGACGAGGCCGGCTGCGCCGTGGTCGAGGAGCTGACGCTGGAGGCGCCGCTGGTGCTCCCGGAGCGGGGCGGCGTCACGATACGGGTCGAGGTGGGAGCGGGAGACCAGGCGGGACGACGCTCGGTCGAGGTGTACTCGCACCCGGGAGAGGCGGCCTCGGAAGGCACGTGGACCCGGCACGCGCGGGGCGTCCTGACGGCGGATCGGCCCGAGGTCTCGTACGGCCTGGCCGAGTGGCCCCCGGCCGGCGCGACCCCGGTGGACGTGGCAGGAGCCTACGAACGGCTGGCAGACCAGGGATACGACTACGGCCCGGTGTTCAGGGGCCTGCGGGCGGTATGGCGGAACGGCGACGAGATCTTCGCAGAGGTCGCGCTTCCCGAGGGAACCGAGGTGGACGGGTTCGGCCTGCACCCGGCGCTGCTGGACGCGGCGCTGCACGCCGACCTGCTCGCCGGGGACGACCGGGGGCGGACGCTTCTTCCCTTCGCCTGGACCGATGTCTCGCTGTACGCCGCGGGAGCCTCGGCGCTGCGGGTACGGATCTCCGGGGTCGGCTCGGAGAGGCTGTCCCTGGAGGTCGCCGACGAGGTGGGCGCGCCGGTCGCGTCGGTCGGGTCGCTGGTCTCCCGCCCGGTGGCGGCCGACCGGCTGGCGGCCGGAACGCGCGGTGACGGACTGTTCCGGGTCGAGTGGCGGTCGTTCGCGGGCGGTCCGGTTGTCGCGCCCGTCTCGTGCGTGCTGGTCGGGGAGGACGCGTTCGGGCTGAGCGTGCTGCCGGAGGTCGCCGGCGTGCACGCCGGTCTGGCGGAGCTGGGCGAGGATACGGCGCCGCCGGACGTGGTGCTCCTGCCGGGCCTGTCCGGAAGCGGCGGCGACACCCCCGAGGCCGTCCGGTCGGCCACCCACCGGATGCTGGCCCTGTCCCAGGAGTGGCTGGCCGACGAGCGGTTCGCCGGTTCGAAGCTCGTCGTGGTGACCCGGGGCGCGGTCTCCGCCGTAGGTGAGGACGTGGACGACCTGGCCGGGGCCGCCGTGTGGGGTCTGGTCCGGGCGGCACAGGAGGAGAGTCCCGGCCGGTTCGTCCTGGTCGACCTGGACGAGCGTGGCCTTTCCCTGGACGTGGTGCTCTCCGGGATCGCCGCCGGGGAGGCCCAGCTGGCGGTTCGCGAGGGTGGGCTCCGGGTGCCGCGCCTGGTCCGGGTGACCGCGGATACGGTGGACGTGGCGGCCGGTCCGGTCTGGGGCGCGGGTGCGGTGCTGATCACCGGCGGTACGGGTGGCCTGGGTGCGCTGGTCGCCCGGCACCTGGTGGCCGAGCACGGGGTGCGGGGTCTGGTGCTGGCCGGTCGCCGGGGCCTGGACGCTCCGGGCGCCGCCGAACTGCGCGTGGAGCTGGAGGGACTGGGCGCGCGGGTCGAGGTCGCGGCGTGCGACGTGGCCGACCGGGAGGCGCTGGCCGCCCTGCTGGCCGGCATCCCCGACCTGACCGGGGTCGTCCACGCCGCAGGGGTGCTGGACGACGGTGTGATCGCCTCCCTCACCGCCGAACGACTGGACACCGTACTGCGGCCCAAGGCGGACGCCGCCTGGCACCTGCACGAACTCACCCGAGACCTGGACCTGACCGCGTTCGTGCTGTTCTCCTCGGTCGCCGGAGTCCTGGGCGCCCCCGGGCAGGCCAACTACGGTGCGGCCAACGCCTTCCTCGACGCGCTGGCCGTCCACCGCGCCTCCCACGGACTGGCCGCCACCTCCCTGGCCTGGGGCCTGTGGACCGAGGCCGGAATGGGCGGCGAGCTGACGGAGGCCGACGTGGCGCGGATGGCGCGATCCGGCCTGGCCGGTCTGTCCTCGGCGGAGGGACTGGTCCTGCTGGACGCGGCACGTGCCGCCGCCGAGCCGTTCCTGGTGCCGATGCGGCTGGACGCCGCGGGACTGCGCGCGCAGGGCGAGTCCCTGCCGCCGCTCTTCCGCGAGCTGGTACGCGTTCCCGCCAGGCGCGCGGCCGCCGCCGGCGGCGCGGTCCCGGCAGGGCCGTCACTGGAGCAGCTGCTGACGGGGGTGCCGGAGAACGAGCGGGACCGCGTCCTGCTGACCCTCGTCCGCACGCATGTCGCCGCGGTGCTCGGCCACGGCGGACCGGAGTCCGTGGGGCCGGAGAAGGGCTTCCTGGAGCTCGGCCTGGACTCCCTGGCCGCGCTGGAGCTGCGCAACCGGCTGGGCGGGGTCACGGGCCGGCGTCTGCCCGCCACGCTGATTTTCGACTACCCGACACCGCTCGCGATCGCGGAGTACTTCCGGGCGGAGCTGGCGGGGGAGAAGGCGGGCCCCTCGCTGGACGAGGAACTGGCCAAGCTGGAGTCCGCACTGGCCGAGGCGACGCCGGACGAGGCCGAGTACACCAGGATCGGGGCCAGGCTCAGGGGACTGGCCACGAAGTGGGCGGAGATCCACCGGCCCGTGGACGAGGCCGACGCCGAGCGGGAACTGAAGGAGGCGACCGCCAGCGAGCTGTTCGACATGCTCGACAACGAGCTTGAGACATCGGACCAGTAATCGGACTCACCCCCACGCGAAACACGGGAAACGGAAGACGCCCACCCGCCGGACACGACGCCCGTGACGGCGAACACGGCGACGGCCAGCGCGCCGACCAGGGAGGCGAGGGACAGGCCGACGAGCCAGGGGTTGGTGG